>JBMOHI010000647.1:0-1503 GCA_049317925.1 Terrimicrobiaceae bacterium | reverse complement strand
TAGCAGCGGTTCGGCGGATTGACGAGATAGCGGTCGTCCTCGAATTCCTGCGTCGCCACCACCTCAACCGTCGCGCCGAAACCCGCCGCCACTTCCAAGGCCTCTTGCAAAGCCCGCCGCGGCAAACTCGGACTATCCGCGATCACGCCTACCACCTTCTCGCCCAGCACGCGATGGGCCGCCGCCAGCAAACAGGCGCTGTCCACCCCGCCCGAATACGCCACCAGCAGCGGCGCGTGCGCGCGCAGGATGTTTTCCAGCAGGGCGATTTTTTCTGTCATGAGTTTGGTTGGGTTGCCACCGTGGGGAAGCAACCCCTCAGCGACGGCGGATGAATGCGCAAGGTGGGATTGGCGCGGAGCCACCCCGGTTCGCCGCGTTCGTTAACAAAAGCCACGCCAATGGGCAGGTCGAGTTGCTCGTTGGCCAGCAAAGTCATTTCCTCCCGCGCGCGGTCGGCCATGGCAATCCATTCCTCCTTGAGGGCAAAGGGATCAAGGTTGCGAGCCTGGATTTCTTCGAGCTTGGCCGGATCAATCTTGGCAAAACGAATCACCATTTTCAGCAGGGAAAGCGGATTGAAGCCGGGGTCTTTTCCACAGGCGGCCCAAAGAATGACCTCCAGCGGATAGATGCGCCCCAACTCGACGATATCCACGTAGTCGCGCGTCTCCGTGCGGGCCGAGAGGGCCAGGGCTTTGTTGGTCGCGATGTCGAAAAGATGCAGCCGCCAGCCCAACAGCGGATCGGGCACGATGGGAAAAAAGCGAAATGCGGAGTCATGCGCCCAGTCGAGTTCGAGCGTGTCGCCGCCCCTCTTGATCACGGCCTTGCGAAACGAAACGGGCTTGTCCCAGGCCCCATCGCGATTGATTTTGACCACATCCCAACCGGCGCCTTCCAGCGTCCGCACATCGGCTTCGCTGGCCCGCACCAAGTCTTCCACCGCATCGTGAAAGACATCAAAATCGTGAGAATAGCGCGCGGAGTCGTCCGCGGCATTGAGCACAAGCCCGCGGGCAAAATGACTGGCCTCGCTGCGATTGCGGACCAGCAACTCGAGCACACGCCGCTGGAATTCCGTTAAAGGCATCGCTGCAAATCCTGAGCCGCCGCCCAGGCTTTTTTGTCGCCGTAGTCCCGAAGATGCTCGACCACGAGGGGGAGGTCGTCCCGGTAGCGGACCCGCGCTTCGGGATGCCGGAACCAAAAGCAGCCGGAAAATTCGCGCACCAAAGCTTCCGCTTTTTCCACCAACTCGGGGGAAGCGGGGATTCTCTCCGGCCAGGGCGATGTCTCCGTGGTTTTCATAGCGGTCTCAATCTGCCGGAAAGAGAGGCTTCGCGCAAGGCGGAGCAAGAAGGAAGGCCCCTTTGCATTCCCCGCTTTTCCTCTTCCCCCTCCTCAAGGAACCGCATAGACAACAGCCCCCAGCCCCTCGGGTCTTCGTGGCCGGAGTGGGTGGATTAGAGCGTTTCAACAAAAGCTATAGCCGCATGAGAC
>JBMOHI010000646.1:0-1504 GCA_049317925.1 Terrimicrobiaceae bacterium | reverse complement strand
GGTTTTCCCGCCGCCGGCAGGATCTGGACGCGGATTTTTTTTCCCGGCGCATCACCCAGGCCGTGGCCTGGCGGGAGAGAACCGGTTGTGATTCTGCGCTCTGCCGCCTGGTCTGGAGCGAGGCCGATGGCCTTCCCGGCGTGGTGGCCGATCGCTATGCCGATGTGGTCGTTTTGCAAACGCTCACGCTGGCCATGGATCAACGGAAGACGCTCATCGCGGAGGCTCTGGCCGCGCTGCCCGGCGTTCGCCATGTGGTGGAGCGCAATGATGCCCCGGTGCGCGTGGCCGAGGGACTGCCGGTGGTGACGGGGCTCCTGGTCGGCGAAGATCCGGGCGAGCGCGAGGTCAATTTGCGCGGGGTGCGGTTTTTGGTGGATTTTCTGCGCGGGCAAAAAACCGGGCTCTATCTCGATCAGGCGGAGAACTATGCCATCGTAGCGGCGCAGGCGCGGGGACGCCGGGTGCTGGATTGTTTTTCGAATCAGGGCGGCTTTGCCCTGGCCTGTGCCATGCAGGGCGCGGCGGAGGTTACGGCGGTCGAGAGCGGCGCCGGCAGCGCGGCCAAGCTGCGCGAAAATGCCGTCCGCAATGGCCTGACCATCACCACGCAGGAGGAGGACGTCTTTTCCTTTCTCAAGGAGGCTGCGCGACGCCGGGTCGAATATGATCTCATTATTCTCGACCCCCCGTCCTTCACCAAGGCCCGTGGAAAGATCAACGACGCCCTGCGCGGCTACCGTGAGTTGCATGTGCGGGGCGCGGAGTTGCTTTCCGCCCAGGGATTGCTGGCGACATTTTCCTGCTCCCATCATGTCTCCGCGGGCGAATTCGAATCCGCCGTGGCGGACGGCCTGACCGATGCCCGGCGGTCCGCCCGCGTTCTCGACCGGCTCACCCAGGCGGCTGATCACCCCGCCGTCCTTCACCTGCCCGAAACGTGTTATCTCAAGGGCCTTTTGCTCGAGGCCATGCCGGGACGCTGATTGTTTGTGCTGGAATTTTCCGGCTGCCGCTCTAGTAATTCTTCAGCCCGCGATTTTTTATGCCATCGGATTTCAGCAAAGACCCGGATCCCCTTCTCGACCTGGATGTCGATACTCCCGAAGACCTCGGTGAAGAGGTTCAGAAAACCAACACCGAACTGGAAAAACTCAAGCGCCAGCTTGAGGACATCGAAAAGCAAAAGCAGCGGCTGGAAGAACTGAAACGCCGTCAGGACGAACTCGAGACGGGCCGCAGCGACATGCTGGACAAACTGACCCGTTCGCTCGTCTCCGTTCAGCGCGAGGCGGAGGAAGCGCAGAAGCGGTTGGAACAGCTCAACGCCATCCACAACTCCTTCACTCAGCACCTTCGCGGCATTGAAAACATCAATCCGAAAGTCTGGGGTGCCAACGAACTCCCGCGGGAGTTGAGCAAGGCCCTGAGCGCGGTCGAGGATGCCCGCGCGGATTACATCAAGGCCCAGGCGAAGATTGCGGTGGATGCTCCGGCCGAATCC
>JBMOHI010000645.1:0-1509 GCA_049317925.1 Terrimicrobiaceae bacterium | reverse complement strand
CTGCGACTACGACCGCAAGGAAGGCCGGGTCGAGGTGTTGCAATCCGACCGGCCCATCCTCGTCCGCGGTGTGCCGGTGCGCAATTTCGCCGCCCTGGCCGACGGCGACGCCATCCGCATCGATGTCGGACAGGTCCTGCGCTGCAATTTTTCGGAACGCATTCTCGAGGAGGAACGCAACATCATCCGCTCGCTCGAAGCCCGCGACCTGGTCTGCCGTTTCCGCAACGGCCAGGTCGCCCTCGAGGGCATCAGTTTTTCCATGCATCGCGGCGAGATGATCTGCGTGATGGGAGCCAGCGGGTGCGGCAAGAGCACCCTCATGCGCACGCTTGCGGGTCAGTTTCCGCCCACCCAGGGCGACGTGCTTTTCAACGGGCGCTCGCTCTATTCGAACTACGAGACCCTGCGCCGCTACGTCACCTACATCCCCCAGCATGACGCCTTCGACGAACACCTCACCATCGAGGAAAACCTCAGCTTCGCCGCCGCCCTTCGCACCCCGCACCTGACCGGACGCGAACGTCAGCGCCGGGTCGATGGCAAACTGGCCGAACTCGGCCTGAACGAACGCCGCGGCTATGTCGTCGGTCCCTCGGACAAAAAAACCCTCTCCGGCGGCGAACGCAAACGCCTCAACATCGGCCTCGATATGATCAGTTCGGCCGACGTCTATCTCTTCGACGAACCGACCAGCGGACTGTCGTCGAAGGACTCCGAGCACGTCATCGAGATCATCCGTGGCATGTCCCACAACAAGATCGTGCTGGTCACCATCCACCAGCCGACTTCGAAGATTTTCCAGATGTTTCAAAAAGCCGCCCTCCTCGACCGCGGCGGCAAACTCGTTTTCTACGGCACCCCCCAGGAAATGCTGAAATACTTCGCCGAGGCCGAGCATCAGCAACAATTCGGCACGGAACTCGGCGGCTGCGAGGCCTGCGGCACGACCCGGCCCGAGTTCATCTTCGACGTGCTGGAAACGCCGCTGCGCGACCTCTCCGGCGACATCATCTTTGAGGAGAACAACCGCGGCCAGCTCGTGCCTGCGCGGCGTTATTCGCCCGATTACTGGCGCGACAAATACGAGGCCTACCACCTCATGAAGGACGTCCAGCAGCCGACGCCGCCCCGCGAGGCCCAGCAGTCCCTGCCCGCTGCCACCCGCCGTAAGGAACCCTTCCGCTGGCGCGAGGAATGGCGGCAGTTTCTCGTCCTGCTCAAACGCGCCTTCCTCAGCAAGCTGCGCAACAACGCCAACCTCCTCATCACCCTCCTGGCCGCCCCCGCCCTCGCCCTCCTGATTGGCTTCGTCCTGCGCCATTCCGAGAGCGAGAATTACGATTTCGCCTCCGCCTTCCACATCCCCGTCTATCTCTTCCTCTCCCTCGTCGTGGCCATGTTCCTCGGTCTGACCAACAGCGTGGACGACATCACCCGCGACCGGCCGGTCCTCCTGCGCGAACGCAACCTCAACATCCGCCTCGGCTACTACGTCACGGCCAAGGC
>JBMOHI010000644.1:0-1511 GCA_049317925.1 Terrimicrobiaceae bacterium | reverse complement strand
ACAGTCCGTGCCTCTCGATGGCGCTGCGCCGGATAAAGGTGGCGCAGCTCAGCACGGGCATGCGGAACCAGAGTTGATCACGAAACGGAGTCTGGGCCAGGCGGCTGCACAAATACCCGCCGTTCTCGTCCACCACCACCGCATCGGCAAAGACCACATCCACATCGGGGTGCGCGTTAAAGTATCGGGCCACCGCGTCCAGTGCGTCGGGCAGGTACTGCTCATCGCAGTTCAAGTAGGCACAGATGTCGCCGGTGGCACGGCGGAATCCGCGGTTGATGGCGTCATACATCCCGGAGTCGGGCTCGGTGAAGAGGTGCAGAGAAGAGGTGGGAACGTGGGAGGGTGGGAAGGTGGGAAGGTTTTCACGTTTCCACTTTTCGACATTTCCACCTTCTAACGATTTCGTTCCTCCATCCTGGACGATATGTTCGATCTCAAGCGAGGTCGTATCTCTCCCCGTTCCCTGCCCGCCGCTCCCCGCTTGCGCGGCCTGATCTGCCACGGAACGGACGCAGAGCCGCAGCCAATCCAATTGGTTGAAGCTGGGCGTGATGACGGAGAAGAGCATGCGCCGGTGCTGCCCTCGATCAGGTGAGGGCCGAGCGGGCGGGTACAAGGGCTGGCTTCTGCCCGGTTTCCCTCTCTACGACGGGATTTTCGGCCGCGGGGATTCCTTTTGCGGCCAGATAATCTGTAAATGACCGGGAGATCAGCTTGAGGTTTGCCACGTAGGCAATAGTGGCGGGGAGGCTGGCATCGTAGGCGCCGAAAATCAGGAGGTAGGAGACCGGAGCCAAAATGGCCGGAACGAGAAGGGTTGTGAGCGGCTGATAGGGTGTGCCCTTCGTCAGATTGATCAGATTGATGGTTTTCTTGGCAGCTCCAAAGGATAAGAAGATAAACAAGACCAGACCGACCACTCCCACGTAGCGGATGGCGGAGAGGGGGCCGTTGTGGTAGGCTCCGGTGATTTTCTGGGCGGTGGCACCTTCCTCCCCCATAAAGCCGCCGCTTCCGAGCAGATCCGAATACATGATCTTCAGCTCCTCCTTGGTGAAGCCGAAACCGTCGCCGAGCCAGCGGTTCTGGATATACTTGTCACTGTTCCAAACATCATTCCAAATCTCATACCGCCATTCGCTGGAGCCTCTAGCATCGCTAACAGCCAGGCTGTCCCATTCCACAGGAATCGGCAGGGCGCTGAGGGCTCTTTGCATGGCAAGGGGCAGCGTCACCAGGCCGGAAACATGGAGGGCAATTAACAGCACGACCCCGGCAATCATGAGGAGAGTGGCTTTGATGACGGTGATCAAGTTGCCGCGAAAGTAACTGACCATCATAAAGTAGACACCGGAACTGAAGATCTGCGTCCGAAAGCCGCTCATCAGCATGGCCAAACCGGACAAGCCAAAAAGACAAAAGCGTCCAAAGTGGATCGGCGAGAGCAATGTCATCGGGGCATAGTACCCGAGGAGACACATGAAGACCATGCTGCCCAGCCGACCCAG
>JBMOHI010000643.1:0-1514 GCA_049317925.1 Terrimicrobiaceae bacterium | reverse complement strand
AAGGATTGCAAATTGCTTTGTTAATTAGGGAGATATTTTACTGAAAATGAATAAAATATCTCCCAAATTGAATTGAACGATGTCAATGGTTCAAGTTGACAAAGCATACAAACAAAATACAATTTTTGACCTTACCTTATAATTTGTATGTGCTTGATACTTTTTTGATTGCCTGCCTGAATTCCAATAATATAACTACCGGATTTCAGTTGATTAACATCTACGTCAATAGAATTTGTTCCTGGCAAAACCTTACCTAAGTGTTCTAATATCAGATTTCCAGTCATGTCCAATATCTGAATGGAAATCATTTGATATGTTTCAGCATTGATACTTATTTGTACAAAATCTGTAACTGGATTCGGAAATACAGCACAGTCGAGCACCGCTACTTCTAAGTTTGATGAAGCAGAAGTAGTACCAATGGACCAAACCTTATTTTGGTAGCCTCCAAAAGTACCCAAACGGCCTCCCAAAAAATAGCCAACGCTATTAACCACAAATGAAGACGGGGCAATTAAAGGATCCGAATAACCAAGCGGATTGACTACTTTAGTTGTTTTGTTGGAAACGGAATCATACACAATGACATTTCGAGTGTCCCCATAACAAGCATACGCCTTTGTGCCTGTAGCAAAAGCGGTTCCATTATAACCCATATCAACATTGGAAGCCTTGGTTTTCCAGTATTTTCCATTTGAAGCCAAAGGATCAAACTCAATAAAACTGGAATAAATCGTAGAGGCATTTTTGCCGCTGGTGAAATATCCTTTGCCATTCCACTTGAAACTAACCGTGTTGTATAGTGGGTAAGCGAGTGGGTTGGGTATAGTGCTTGATACCTCTTCCCAAGTATCCGAACTGACCACGTATTTAAGTTTTTCGCTGGTAGATTCATTATTCAGTTTACTTCCCATCATAACAAATGCAGCACCTCCGCTTACATTGTCAAAGCCCCAATAAGCACAAAAAGACCTCCCTCCATTGATACAAGATGATTTTTTTGTCCACGTATTTGACAAAGGATTATATTCGTACCAGTCATCATAAAACGTGTTGTTTGCAAAGCCTAAACCCACATAAGCCTTACCATTTATGACTGCTACGGCTGCGCCTGTTCGCCCAACGCCGGGAAATGACGCAACTTGTTCCCAAGTATCCGTTTGAGGGGTGTATTTCCATATATCTTGAAGAAACCCGGCATCTCCTCTTCCCATACCATAATAACCATTGTTTGCAATGCTGAATGCAATGCCCTGCATTCGCGGGCTGCCTGGAAAATCAGATTTTTGATTCCAATTCTGTGCTAATAAACCGATTGCGGAGAATAACAATACTGTAGCCAAGAAAAAAGTACTTAATTTCATATTAATGCGAATGTTGGGTTAGAAAGCAGAGGTATCATTGTTAGCAGATAGTCAGTACTTTTGTAGTTCTCACACTATAAAAATCTGACAATGTACGAGTTATAACTCATTCGGCTTTACGGCTACCTCTGAGACTGCAAAGATACA
>JBMOHI010000642.1:0-1521 GCA_049317925.1 Terrimicrobiaceae bacterium | reverse complement strand
GGCAGCCATGTATGACGCCGGCAAGGTCAAGTTCGACGGAGCCTGGATCTCGCGGAGCGACTTTGTGAAAACCCAGGCCGCCAATTTGGTCGAACTGTTGAAAGCGGATATCATCCGCGCCAGTCCGCCCAGCAGCCTCGATCTGGCCAACGACCCGAAGTACCTTGCACTGGTGGAATTCTCCGCCAGCAATCCGGGGATCAAGGCTCTGACCGCGGAGCTCGCGGCCTCGCACGGAAAACTGGTTCGGGCCGAAAAACGCAAGACCCTGCTCCAGAGGCTGACCGACGCCTCCATGACCCTCCCCGCCGCCACGGAAGCAGTCAATCAGCTCAAAGCCTTGCAACCCGCAGAAGACCCGCAAAGTGCCGCCTTTGTGAAGCTCTGGGATGCGGGCAGCGCCACGGTAAAAGGCACGACCGAAGAAGCCTCCACCCTGGCCAAGTCGCTGGAGACCGAGTTAGCCGCTAATAAAGTGGAAGACGCCGCGCCGAAACTTTCGCCGGAACTCGACGCCAGCATTTCCGCTCTGAACGACAAAATGACCCTGCTCGTCGCGTCCAAACCTCCGCCCCAGCTCATCACCGGCTCGCGCCAGGCCCTGGCCGTTTGCGCGGTGGGCACCGGCGTCAAGAAGCTCCAGGTAATTTTCACGGAAAAGCGATACCTCGAAGCGAAGGATTTGCTGGATAACCTGTCACGCCAGACCCCGTTCGTCGGCCCGGAATCCACTCGCGTCGTGACCGGACTCCAACAGTTCACCGCCACGAAGATTGATGAATTCACCCGTCTGCGTGAGGAGGCAAAACTCCTGGCCGATTCGGGCAAAAAGACCGAGGCCCTGGTCAAATACGAAGATGCATTTTCGGTGATCCCCGACAACTCCGTGGGCGACGAGATCGCCAAGCTCAAGCCGGCCGCCCCGGTTCCGGCCAAATAGCAAATTCAGCTTGAGGCGGCGGCGCGGCGGCCCATCATCACCGCCCATGGAATCTTCCGAACGCTGCCGGGTCTCGACCGGAATCCGTGTGATGTATTTTGACACCGACGCCGGTGGGGTCGTTCACAACATCTCCTACCTGCGCTTTATCGAAACCGCCCGCACCGACCTGGCCATTAACATGGGCATGAGCTTCGAGGAAATTGCCCGCACGCAAATCCATCCTGTGGTTGTGCGCACCGAGATCGATTACAAAAAACCTGCCCTCCTCGGCGATACCCTCGTGGTCGATGGTCATCTGGCCGGCTCCTCCACCGTACGTTTTCATGTCGAATTTCAAATCATCCGTCCTACCGACGCCGCCTTGATCGTCACCTGCCGCCAGACCCTCGCTCTGGTGCAAATGCCTCAGGGGAGACCGGTCCGGTTGCCGGCCGGATTTCCCGAATCGTTCGTGCTCGGCTCGTGAAACCGGCGGAGCGTTGGCTGCCCGTCCTCGTCCTCGTCCTCGCCGCCGCATTCACCATCGGCACGGCAGGCTGGGGTGACCTCTACAACGAAACCGACGGTCAATATGGCGG
>JBMOHI010000641.1:0-1529 GCA_049317925.1 Terrimicrobiaceae bacterium | reverse complement strand
GGCGTTAGCGAATTCGGGCACATCGACCATTACGGTTCAGGTGGAAGACGCAGCGGGCAATCGCTTCACGCGGACCTTTGTGGCTACCGCAGCAGCCGACACCGCCGATGGAGCGCCGTTCTTGAACGACATTACGGTTCCCGCCATCTCGCCCGGCCAAACAGTCAACATTCAGCTATCCTCACAGGATGCGGAAGGCCAAGCCGTTTTTTATGAGGCTGCACGGCGAGGCACTGCGGACTACCAATTCAATGTCAATAGCTCGACGGGCCAGCTCAGCGTAACAGCCCCGACCAACTTCACAGGGTCGTTCGATGTTGCCGTCAGCGTGCGTGCGGTGGACCAAAATTCACCTACCACTGGCGACAAGTTCGACACGGAAATCCTAACGTTCAATGTTGCTGCGGGGCTGACGGCCCCCACCTCCATCGATTTGTTAGCAGCAACCGATAGCGGAACCAGCGATTCCGACAACATCACGAATTCTGCCTCCATGCAGTTTGTCATTTCTGGCACAACCCCGGGTGCGACCGTCAACTTACGTGTTGGCGATCAAGTAGTAGGAACTGCCGTCGCAACAGGCTCGACAACGACCATCACGACCAACTTGGTCTCGCAACTTGGCAACGGCGTGCGAAGTATCGTTGCGACGCAAACCCAGAACGGCGTAACAACTTCAGCCTCACCAGCTCTATCGGTTACTTATGACTCCGTCGTGCCTGCGGCAATTGCCTCGACTGCCTTGCCGACTAGCGCGAACGTGAACACCTTATTGAGCTTTGATTTGAACAGTCCAGAAGAGGGGCAGGGACTTCGGTACTCAATCGAGAACGCACCTGCTGGTTGGACCATCAATCAAAGTACAGGTCTGATGACTTGGACCCCGACTAGCGGCCAGCTTGGTCCACAATCTGCCTTGCTCCGATTGACGGATACAGCAGGCAACTCCACGACACAAGCGGTTGGGATAACGGTATCCGATGCAGCAAAAGTTCGCGTAAGTTTGCAAGCCTTTGACTCGACCAATACAACGGCGCTTACCTCGCTGTCGATCGGTCAAGAATTTGTATTGCGAGTCGTTGTGAATGATCTTCGGGTGGGTGGGAACCCTGAGGGTGACGGAGTATTCTCGGCATACCTGGATATGCTCTTTGATTCGACCAAGATCGAATTGGTCGGTTCAACGCCGGTGACTTACGATTCACTTTTTGCTAATGGCCGAAGCACACCAAGCCTTACAACTCCTGGACTAGTAGATGAATTTGGGGCATTCTCCAGCTTCAGTGCGGGGCCGGGCCGTGCGGCTCAAACGGTTGCCACCATCCGGATGCGTGCAACCGCATCGGGACAGGCTTCCTTTAGCACAAACCCGGCAGAGCTTCCTAGCCGAGGGTTTTCCATATTCAAAGAAGATGGACAAATCCCCGATGGGCGAGTTGCATTCGGGACTCTGAACCTAGCGATTGGTCAAAACTTTGTCGCGAACCCGGACGTCTTCAATTTCGATGAAGATTCGACCAACAATTCGC
>JBMOHI010000640.1:0-1537 GCA_049317925.1 Terrimicrobiaceae bacterium | reverse complement strand
CCCGTCCTCCGAACCCTGCACGATGATCTCGCGCCGTTCCGTCGTCATCACCGCGAAGAGTCCGTAGCCGTTGATCGTGCGAAAGGGCGCGACGAAATCGTATGCATCCGCCAGCGGTTCCATCCATGGCATCGGCTGACGGAAGGATGACGCCAACGGCACCAGACTGAGCAGAAAGATCGCTGCCGCAACGGGATTCAAGAGCACCTTGGGCAAGGATCGGCCCATGACCAATGAGGAACGACGAATGACCCTTTTCCCCCAGACCGAGTCATCCACTGCCAGCAGGCACAAGGCCAGGGTGAGCAGATTGAAAAATCCATAGTTGCCCGTCAGCGCGATCACCACCTGTAAGAATGCGATACCTGCCGCCGCAGTCAGGCGCAGACGGCCCGGGGCAAAGAGCATGAACGGCAGCACCAATTCGATGAAGAACATCGTCTTCACACTCAACCACTGGAACCATCCCGGCAGTTGCTGCGCATACCAGGCCAGGGGCGTCGGCAAGGGTTGGGTGAAGTAGTGGAAGTCGAGCGCCGTTCCGTTGGCCCAGTTCGGATCGCCACTGGAGAGCTTCACCACCGCGGAAGCGAAGATGAGACGGAAGAGCAGCCAGATCAGGAGAAAATGGGCCACCCGCGGCGGATGCGATGGTTTCCGCGACCACCAGACCCACGGCGTGAGAAGGATGGCCAGAAAGCCGGTTTCGAGCAGCAGGATATCCCACTGGAATTGATAAAAATCCTGACCTGCCAGCGTGAGGGAAAGATAGGCAACCCACAAAAATATCAGACTCGGCCCGGCCGCGATCCCCAGCATGAGCAACACCGACGCCACCACCCCCGCCCCGCACAGACCGTGCAAAGCGGCGTCCCCTGTGCCCGTCCACCAGCACAGGCTGGGCAACCGCCACACTGCCTCAGGACCCAGCGCCTGGCGCACGGCCTCGAAAAAGTTTCCCGCCGGCAAAATCCCCTTCGTCCCGATCAACCCGTCGAGCTGCGCCCCGAAGGAGAGAAACGCCACCAGATAGATCGCGCCCAACACGCGCAAGAAAACCCAACTCGCCACCGCATAAGTCGGCGGGCGGACGTCGTTTCCCCAGAGCAGACGCGTCAGCAGGGAAAAAAATCCCCGGTTCCGCGCCACGAGACCATACGCCGCCTCCGTCCCGCCCGCGAACCAGGATGACCTGCGGTAGAGCCCCAGCGCGGCCCGCCCATACCACCGCGAAGTCGCCAGCGCGGAGAACACCGCCCCGGCTCCTGAGCAGATTTTCCCATCCGTCCCCACCCATTGCACCGCGCCGGCAAACTTCTCCGGCGCGATTTGCGGAAAGCGCTCCGCCGCCGTTTGCGAGGGCTCGTAGTCGACCCGGTCTCCCGTGATCGTCTTCCAGCATTCAATCCAGCGGCAACAAAACCGGCATTCCCCGTCGTAGATGAGCAGCGGTTTCTCCGGCACGATAACCGAACTTCCCACTTTCAACTTCCCGCTTCCAATCTAAATTGCCGCCCGTGACCATTCTCGACCGCCT
>JBMOHI010000639.1:0-1538 GCA_049317925.1 Terrimicrobiaceae bacterium | reverse complement strand
AATCAAAGGTGCGCGCGCTCTGCGCCTCGGCCCGCAGCGCGAAAACGGATTGCATCGAGCCGGTGTTGGACTGTGTTTGCCGGGTCGTGAGCTGCCAGGTGCGGGCGGCATTCGAGTCGTTCTTAACCTCGACGCGCAGCGGAAGAAATCCCGCCGGCGGAATGTCCTCGTAGAAACTCGTGATCTTCATCTCGACCCCGCTGCCCGGCGTGAATTGCGGCGCGGGAAGGACATGTTCGGCACGGAGGGCAGGAACCAACAGAAGGGTTACCGCGCAAAGCAACTTACACATAAACCTGAACCTAAACATAAACTCCGCTTTCAGAGTGTCGGGGTAGGTTTACGTTCCCGTGTAAGTTGAAACCTCATACCTTCGCGGCCTTGAAGACATCGGGCGCGGCTTTGTCCTGCTTGGGCACGGCGGCGAGAATGTCGCGCACGACGTCCGCCGCGGTGCGTCCGCCCAGCCGGGCGGTGTAATCGAGCACGATGCGGTGTTGCAGCACCGGTCCGGCCAGGGCCTCGACATCCTCAAAGCTGGCATTGAGACGTCCGCCCAAAAGCGCGGCGGAACGCGCGGCTGCGGCCAGGGCCAGCGCGGCGCGCGGACTGGCTCCGAATTTCACGCCCTTGGCGGCGTCACCCTCGTGGGTGGCATCGACGACGCGGGCAATGTAATTGGCCACCACATCGGGCAGATGGATCGTGCGGGCCAGATCGCACAGGGCGACCAACTCGTCGCGGGTCATCACGGGCGCCGTGTCCGGCTCCACCCCGATCTCGCGGTTCTGCACAATCTTCTGCAAAACGGCGACCGAGTTGCGGGTGACTTCCAGCTTGAAAAGAAACCGGTCCAATTGTGCCTCGGGCAGCGGATAAGTCCCTTCCAACTCGATGGGGTTTTGGGTGGCGAGGACAAAGAACGGATCCGGCAGCGCGTGGGATTCTCCCATCACGGTGACGCGGCGTTCCTGCATGGCTTCGAGCAGGGCGGACTGCGTTTTCGGCGAAGCGCGATTGATTTCATCCGCCAGCACAAGGTTGGCAAAAATCGGACCGCGCTGGAAAACAAACTGCCGGCGTCCTTCGACTTCCTGCAAAATCGGATTCCCCGTGATGTCGCCCGGCAGAAGGTCGGGCGTGAACTGCACCCGCCGGGCCTCAATTTGCAAGGTGCGGGCCAGCCCTTTGACCAACTCCGTTTTTCCCAGACCGGGCAGGCCCTCAAGGAGCAGATGACCGCGCGAAAGCAGTCCGGTGATGACGGCATCCACCAGCTTCTCCTGTCCGAAGAGGACCTGGTTCAGCGCGGCGCGCAGTTGCTGGAGTTTGGTCGCGGCGGCGCTGATGGCAGTTTGATCGGCGGACATGGAGAACCGAAACCTGTCGGTTTGCGGGACATTTTCCAAGCAAATCGCGCGGACCGAATAGAACGCGATTTTCTCCTCCCCCGCGGCGCAATATCCGGATTAGGATATCGGAATGATTCTCCACGGACGCGGCGCCACCATCAATCCCCGCGGACGTTTTGAGCGGCT
>JBMOHI010000638.1:0-1546 GCA_049317925.1 Terrimicrobiaceae bacterium | reverse complement strand
TGGTGCAGGGCCTGACTGAACAGCGCGAGGTCGACGGTTCCGTCCTCAATGGGCGGATTTTCAATGTCACCCAGACGGTATTCGAGATTCTTGAACCCATGATCCCGCGCCAGGCTCGCGCCGAACTCGACCATTTTTTCCGAGTTGTCGATGGCGATGACTTTCTTCGACGAACGCGCCAGCAACTGGGAAAGCGTCCCCTCACCCGCGCCGAGATCGGCAATGACCATCGGCGGCATCAATCGCAGCAAGGCATGAGCCAGCGCCTGCCAAGAGCGGCCCGGAATGTAGGTGCGGCCGAATTTTCCCGCCAGCTTGTTGAAATAATCCGCCGCCTTATCCTTGCGTTTGCGCAGAGCCAGCCCGAGCGCGGAATGGTCGCGGGCGGATTCCGGCAATTCGCGCCGGGCCGCATCGAGAATGGGCCGCAGGGCCGCGACGGATTCCGCGCGGGCGGAGTAGAAAATGTTTTTCCCCACCCGGCGGTCGCTGGCCAGGTCCTCGCGTTTGAGCAGCGAGAGGCTGGCGGAAATCCGCGACTGGCCCATGCCCAGAATGTCCTGCAACTCCGCCACAGTCAGCTCTTCCTCGACCAAAAGCAGCAGCAGCCGCAGCCGGGTGGGGTCGGACAGGGCGCGGAGCGATTTGACGATGGATGCCATGAAAACGTGCTCAGCATGCACAGGGTTCGGCCCGTTTTCACAGTGGAAAACTCGGGCGGTTTTTGTTCTCTTTCCCGGCATGATGCGATTCGTCCCCGCGGTCCTGGCCGGTGTGATCCTGGCCGGGTGCGCCACCCCCGAACCCCGCCCGAATCTCACGTTGCTCAAATGGGAATGCATCCGCTGGCACGATTCCGGGGCCTATGACGCCGCCTTTGCCCGCGCCGCCCGGCCCGCCCAAAACCGGCTCGAGAGCTACCTGCGCCGCAAGTCCCCGCGCAATCAGGCCATCGTGTTCGACATCGACGAAACCCTTCTCTCCAACTGGCCCTATCTGCGCGAAGGTCAGTTCGCCCTCGATCTCAAGACGTTCGCCGCCTGGACCAAACGCGAAACGGGCATCCCGCTTTTGCCCACGCGGGAGATTTTCCTCCGCGCCCGCGACGCCGGAATCCCGATTTTTCTCATCACCGGCCGCAGCGAATCTCTCCGCGCCGCCACCATCCGCGATCTCGAAAGCGCCGGCTACTCGGGCTGGAGCGGATTGTTTTTGAAGCCTTTGGACTACACCGATTCGTCGGTCATTCCCTTCAAATCCGGCGTGCGCAAGATGCTGACGGAGAGAGGCTACGACATTATTCTCAACCTCGGCGACCAGGACAGCGACCTGGCTGGCGGCTTCGCCCGGCACCGCTACAAGTTGCCCAATCCGTTTTATTATCTCCCCTGATCCGGCCCCGCGAGGAACCGGATTTGACAAACTTTTGCGTCCAACCTATAAATACATCGTAATATATTAATATAAGATCCAATACCATGCCCCGCCGATACATATTTTCCTCCGAATCCGTAGGTGAAGGACACCCGGACAAAGTTTGCGACAC
>JBMOHI010000637.1:0-1550 GCA_049317925.1 Terrimicrobiaceae bacterium | reverse complement strand
TCCCACGCGCAGGTGGGAGGTATCGCTCCGAAGTTCCTCATTGATCCGAAATCCCCGGCGGCGGCATCCCAAATCACCATGGATGAAAAGGATGGCGGACAGACCACAACAACGCTGGGAGCAGATGGCATCACCGTCAACATCGCCGGCGGTCCGGCTGGTTATCCAGGAATTATCCTCAAATCCGAATCCGGGACTCCGTGGGATCTGACGCCTTGGGGCCATATCCGGGCAAAAATCACCAATCTCGGAACCGAGAGGCTCTCAATGGGGATGAGGGTGGACAACAAAGCCGACGGCACCAGCTGCAACGCGGAAATCCTCGCTCTCAATCCAGGCGAGAGCAAGGAAATCAAGGTCATCTTTGGCTATTCGTATGGCTTCAAGAAGGCGTTTGAACTGAATCCGGGATCGATCACCCAGATTCTCTTCATGGCGAATGGCAAAAAGGACACACCCCGATCCTTCCGGATCGAAGACCTGCAGGCCTCCGGCTCGGCCGGTGAGAAGCCCCCGATTGACCCCAGCACGGTGCGGGCAAAGCCGGAAAATGGCACAATTCTCGGCGGCAGCGCAAAGCTTGATGCTGGGAAACAAATCGTCGCCAAAGGCGGCTCCAAGGCCGCGCTTTCAGCGGATGGTACACTTCAGATCGATTTTGCCGGTGGCCCGAAGGACGAGCAGGTCCTCATTCAGCCCGCTGTCGGCAGTTGGGATCTTACCGATCATTTTCAGGTCCAGGTTAAATTCAAAAACACCGGCTCTTCGCCGGTCACCCCGAAGGTTCGCATCGAGAGCAAGGGCGGCACCAGCGACACGATCGCCGCCACGAGTCCGATTCCTCCGGGCGGGGAAGGGGAAGTCACGGTTCCTTTTTCCGCAGTGGTCCCGCCGGTGATCCCCACCGATCCGAAACAGGAGGTTTTTGGTCCGGGCTCATGGGCCGAGCAAAACTGGGGACCGCAGGCCGGCACTGGAACGAAACTCACCAGCGACTGGGCCAAGGGAGTTACCATCCTTTCTGACAAAACTGACGGGGCCAAAAGCCTCGTGGTTACGTCGGTCACCGCCAGTGTGCCGGAGCCGCCGCCGTTGCCCGACTGGCTTGGCAAAAAGCCGCCGGTTGACGGCGACTGGGTCCAAACGCTCGACGAAAACTTCGACGGTGCCACCATCGATCTCAATAGGTGGAACGTTTACACCAACAACTATTGGGACAAGCGCACCCACTTTTCCAAGGACAACGCCATCGTCAAAGACGGCAAACTCACCCTGCACTACGAAAAGAAAACCGGATACCATAACGACAATCCCGAGGACACCAAGACCGTGGGAAAAACCGATTACGCCTGTGGCTTTGCCGACACGTTTGGCAAGTGGCGGCAGCTCTACGGCTACTTCGAGGCCCGGGTGAAGCTGCCGAAGGCCCCCGGTCTCTGGCCAGCATTCTGGACCATGCCAGATCGCGGTCCCGAGAGTGGAAAAGATGTGAACGGCCGCGCCAGCACGAAGAATGGCGGCATGGAGCATGACATCCTGGAATTCCTTTC
>JBMOHI010000636.1:0-1554 GCA_049317925.1 Terrimicrobiaceae bacterium | reverse complement strand
TCCTGCTCCTCCGTCTCTCCGCGTTTGCGGGTTCCGGCAATGGGGCGGATCTCGACCAGGTCGTCCGTCAGACGCACGTGCACTTCCGGCGAACTGCCCACCAGGGCGTAGCCTTCGGGAAAGCGCAAGCAAAACATGTAGGGCGACGGATTGACGAAACGCAGGGCGCGATAAAGCTCGAGGGCATCGCCGGAGAAACCGGTTTCAAACCGCTGGGCCGGCACCATCTGAAAGATATCTCCAGCGCGGATGTACTCCTCCGCCCGGTCCACCATGGCATGATATTCCTCGCGCGTGGTGTTGCTCGTGGCTGAACCTCGCGGCGGTTCGGACTCCGTGAAAATCGGCTCGAAGGCGGCCGGTTGACGCAGCCGTTCGAGCAGCATTTCAATCTCGCGGGCGGCGGCATCGTAAGCGGCTTCCACGCCCGCATCGTCAATGAAGGTATTGGCCACGATCTTCAACCGGCGGCGGCGGTGGTCAAAGATGATCACGGTCCCGGCCAGAACGAAGAACATGTCGGGAATCCCCAGTTCGTCCTTGGGCGGCGGCGGAATTGTGGGCTCGAACCACCGCACGCAGTCATAGGAAAGATATCCCACCACCCCGCCGTGGAAGCCGGGCAACCCGGAATCCGGCACGGTGCGGTAGCGGGCCATGATTTTTTCCAACTCGTCCAGCGGATCACGCTCCGCTGGAAACGTGCGGGTCTGTCCGTTTTCCGTAACCGTGACACTTTTGTCGCGGGCGGAGATGGTCAGTCGCGCACCAGTGCCGAGAAATGAGTAGCGGCCGACCTGATCACTTTGTTCGGCTGACTCGAGCAGGAAGGACGGCGCGTCGCCGCCGATTTTGGCAAAGGCGGAAACCGGCGTGTCGCCATCGGCTACGATTTCCGTCCAGACCGGAACCACATTCGCCGTGGCCGCCTGCTCCGCGAACACGGAGCGCGACGGACTCAGCGGGATCATGTGAACGAGACCTTGGGCGCTTCCTTCTCTCCGGGATTTTCGATTTGGAAGAGTTCCGCGGCGGCAAAGTTGAACATGCCCGCGATGATGCTGGTGGGGAAAACTTCGCGCTTGGTGTTGTAGGCCATGACGGAATCGTTATAGGCCTGCCGGGCGAAGGAGATCTTATTTTCGGTCGAGGTCAGTTCCTCGGAAAGCTGCATCATGTTTTGATTCGCTTTGAGGTCGGGGTAAGCTTCAGCCACGGCAAAAAGGCGACCCAGCGCGCCGGAGAGTCCGCTTTCGGCTCCGGCCAGGTTCTTCATGGCCTGGGGGTCACCCGGATTGGCCGCAGCCTGGTTGCCGGCGTTGTAGGCGGAATTGCGCGCGGCGATGACGGCTTCCAACGTTTCGCGTTCGTGCTTGATGTATCCCTTGGCCGTCTCGACCAGATTCGGGATCAGGTCGTAGCGGCGCTTGAGCTGGACGTCGATCTGGGCATAGGCGTTTTTGTAACGGTTGCGCAGAGTGACGAGGCCGTTGTATTCACCGATGGCAAACAAAGCCAGCAGCACCAAGCCGCCGACCAGCACGAGGAGGACAA
>JBMOHI010000635.1:0-1569 GCA_049317925.1 Terrimicrobiaceae bacterium | reverse complement strand
CGATGATCAGTGAGATCCCCGCGGGCCAGGCGGAGAAAATTGCGACCTTCGCCGTCGATTCCCTCGGTTGGCTGAAGGAGCAGTAACCCCATTTTTCATGACACCGAAACCCGTCTCCATTCACCCCTCGGCTGCGGATCGCGTTCTCCGCGCCTTTGGCGAGGAAGTTCACCTTTATCTTACCGGAGAGGAGACGGGGGGTCTCTTTACCCAGTGGCTGGAGATCACCGCGCCGGGCGGCGGCCCTCCTCCGCATTATCACACGAAGGAGGATGAATGGTTTTACGTGCTGGAGGGCACGGTGAGCTTCTTCCGCGAGGGGGCCTGGCAGGAAGTCGAACCCGGTACGAGCGTCTGGTGCCCGCGCGGCAGCATCCACGCATTCAAAAACACCGGTGATACGCCCTCCCGCATGCTCCTCACCACTTCACCGTCAGGCTTCGAGGTCTTTTTTGCGCGGGCGGCGGAGGAATTCGCCAAGGCAGGGGGGCCCGACATGCCGCGGGTCATTGAACTCGCGGCGGAGCATGGAATTCATTTTGTCGAGTGATGGGCGCTCCCCGTTCGGGCTAAGCGCTACACCTCAGCCCCCGGATTGCAAAAGCGCAATTGCGAAGATGTTGGAACACAGTTTGCGTTTCCCGCCGTCGACAGTGATGTCAGCTTTGGCGTATAAAATAAGAATCCGTCACAACCTATGAGCACCACCATCAAAGCCCTCGCCGCGCCCGGCCCGAAACAAGCCCTGGAACCATTCGAATTCGACGCCGGCCCGCTTCCTGACGAGCAGGTCGAGATTGCCGTGGAGAGCTGCGGCATTTGTCATAGTGACCTTTCGATGCTCGACAACGACTGGGGCTTTTCGAGTTACCCGTTCGTGCCCGGTCATGAGGCGATTGGCACCATTGTGGCCCTCGGTGAACACACCAAACGGGTGAAGGTCGGCGACCGGGTCGGTCTGGGCTGGTTTTCGGGAAGCTGCGGCGCGTGCGACCAATGCCTTTCGGGAAACCAGAATCTCTGCCTCAAGGCGGAGGGCACGATCCTCGGCCGCCACGGGGCATTCGCCACCCGCGTGCGTGCGCATTGGATGTGGGTGAGTCCGATCCCGCAGGGGCTTGACGCGACGAGTGCGGGTCCGCTGCTCTGCGGCGGCATCACCGTCTTCAATCCCATTGTGCAGTGCGGCGTGAAACCGACGGACAGCGTGGCGGTCATTGGCATCGGCGGCCTTGGCCACATGGCACTGAAGTTTCTGCATGCGTGGGGCTGTGAAGTCACCGCCTTTACCACCAGTGATTCGAAGCGCGAGGAAGCCCTGAAGTTGGGGGCCCATCGCACGCTGAATTCCCGCAATGCCGATGAATTGGCGAAAGCGGCCAACAGCTTCGATTTCATCCTTAACACCGCCAACGCGAATCTTGACTGGAACACTTACATCGCCGCTCTGAAACCGAAGGGCCGCCTGCACACGGTCGGCGCGGTGCCCGAACCCATGGCGATGGTTGCCTTTCCGATGATTCTCGGACAGAAATCGCTTTCCGCCTCACCGCTCGGCAGCCCTTCGAC
>JBMOHI010000634.1:0-1570 GCA_049317925.1 Terrimicrobiaceae bacterium | reverse complement strand
GGCTCAAAACGCCGGCGACCTGTTGTCCGGGAGCAAGGGTGAGCGGGACGTCAATCCTCCCAGGGTTGAAACCGCTGATGGCCACCTGCACAGGCGCCTCATCCGGATTCACGGCGGCCAGTCCCGCCTGGAACCCCCCGCCCGCCGACAAGGCCGGCGCTCCCAGCAGACTCCGTCCCAACGGACCATTCACCGCAAGCGTGTAAATGGGTGCGATCCGGTCCACCGTCGCGGTAACCGTCCGGCCGGCAATGTCGACCCGCGACGGGAGCCGCTCCGCAATCCCAGTGGCCGGATCGTATGCGATCACCTCGAGCTTGGACGCGTCGAAGCCAGGGTGCGAGGGCAGCACCTCCGGATCATATTCCAGTACGAGTTCGGCGGAGAAACCCGCCTCGCGGCCGATACCGGCGCCGAAATCCCAGGTACGGTGGATACCCGTCAGTTGTAGAGGATCGGCGGTGGCGCTGCGCGGAGCCTTGGCACCGCTGCCGATCAAGCCAAAAACGAACACCGAGCCGGCAATTTCGTCGGCGACCTTGGCCGAAAAATCCAGGGTCTTGTTGGCGTTGTCAATCCGTCCCTTCGGGATCTTCGCCGAGGGCGGAGTGGTCCGGAGTTGATACTCGATCCTGATGACGCGCTCTTCCGACACCGTGACGGGTTGTCCCGGCGGTGACAGCGAGTATTTGACCCTATACATGCCGGTACCAAGGTCTGGGCTACTTCCCTGGTTAATCGGAACAACGTCGAGGAACGGTTGGTTTTCATTTCCCGCAAAGGTCTTTTCAGCCTCGAAGAATGGCTCAACATTACGCGTCAGCGTGCCTTTCCTGGGCATGTTCCACGAAACCGGAATGCTCACCGTGGTTCCAAGCTTTGCGCTTCTGGCGCTGTCGCCAAGTTGGATGCACTCAACGCCGATGACATACGGCTTCGACCGGAATTGTTCGCCCGATTCCAGGTCGGCAATCGCAACCACCAGGAACTCCTTCGCGTTCCGCGGAATGTCGGTGAGATCGATCAGATCCAGATCGACTTCCTTTCCCGCCGGCACGCCGGTGGCGATTTGCCGGATGTTGGAGAGAGTGACGAGATCCTGAAAATCAACGACGAACGTGGCGAGGGAGATCTTCGCCTTATCGTCGAAACTGACAAGGGCACTGGGGGACGCCAAACTGGAATACGACACGTGGAAAACGTAGTTCTGGTTGATCGCGTCGCGGATGCTCTTACCGCAAATGGCGACAGGGGGAGTGGACGGCGCCTCCACCCGGAGCTTCACTTCGGGCTCCCCTAGCGTGAAGTAGGCGGCGGGGGCGCTCTGCTTCAGCCGGCCGCCGGCAGGATCGTACAGCACGGCTCGTAGAAAGACGTCCTTCCCGCTCGGCAGATCCGCCGTGTATTTGTCGGGCGTAATGACCGCCGTGGCGTATTCCGGGGAGGCGAGGTCCCTCCCGGGGACGACGTTCTGCGGCGTGCTGGCCGCAAGAATTTTGTCGTCGGCGGTAATCAGTTCCAGCACGAGCTGTGCGGCCGTGCGGGTCAGCAGGCGGTAACCGACAATCGC
>JBMOHI010000633.1:0-1571 GCA_049317925.1 Terrimicrobiaceae bacterium | reverse complement strand
TTGGAATAGATAAAAGGCTCTCGAAAGGTTCTTGCTTGATGATTCTCGGCGTGATCAGTAACAGCGTCAGCAGGCCTTGGCTGTTACGTTCGAGCGGTACAAGCACCAGAGTATCGCCGTCATTCAGAATAGTCGTCGATTGAAACACCGATTCTTGCTGTTCCGGAATTTGAAGCTGAAACTCGCCTGATTCATAACGAAATGTTCGAGTTCGCACGTTGAGAATGTTCGAGAACCTGCCGGCGACATTCAAATGGACTTTGTCCGATATCGCATGAGCCGTCATCCGTAATTGGATTCCATCCTGCCAGGTCGTTATTTCGGGTTCTAATCCGGGATGAGTACTCCGAAAACCGGTCACAAATGGGCGGCTTCTTTCATCGGAAATCATTGCCGTTAATCCGTCAAAGACGGTCACCTTCGGTGCAAAAAGTAAGCAGGATCGCTGATCTCCCTTGGCGAGACTGCAACAATAACTTGCCGCATCTGGCAAAAGGGTCAAAACAAAAACGGGTAATGGTGACTGAAGTAACTGATTCGATGTTGTCGCGAGTTGCGATTCAAATTGTTTTGAGATATTCGATTCTGGCAGACGGGAGATCGGCGTTGAGTTGAAGATCTGGCCGCCGGTTTGTGGAAACAATTCGCTCAGTTTCAACGAAGTCGGGATCGTGCGAACTTCAATGCAGATTTGAGGTCGACCGTCGGCAGTCCAGCGTGAGATCAGACTCGCAATCTGTTCATATGTTGACTGGCGGTGGCTCGAACAATCATTTGCCGGTCGACAATCTGGCAACTCGATCTGTAGGTAACCTTCGAGTGTTGATCCGCAGTTCCAGACGAAACTTCCCAGGCGACCGAGTCAAGCAGTTGAGCGATCGTTATCTGCAATACATTCAACAATTGGTCCATCATCCATTCAACTGGAAAATGGCATTCCGAGACCGAGTCATATTCTGTTTCTCGTAACCGATTGAGACATTGAGGGAGATCGTAAGTACGTATCTCCAATTCCTCCGACGATTTTCCTTCCGTCTGTGAGTCATGCCAGATTGTTCCCGGTGGCAATTCAATCGGACTATCCTGCAAGGGGACTCGAGCCGCGTCGGTTAAGCCGGTGACGCCGAGAATCAGTATCGTACACCAGGCGAAACACGATTTGAGGCGGTTATCAGGTCCTGGATCGTGAGATAGCGCCTGAATCCTTCGAACGAGATTCGTGCGAGAATCGCAGAACAAAACGAATCCGGGTGGGTCGATGATCGGCTTCGGCTGCTTCGAGGGGTTTTCCAGGTAATGCGTCAATGTTTGACGGTATTCGGCTGCCTGCTGTTCCCCGAGCCGTTGAGCAGCGAGACGATCGCAGGCGAGTTCTCGTTCCAGCTTCCATTGCCACTGGGTCCACCAGAAGATCGGGTTCCACCAATGAAAAATTCGGACGACGGTGAATAGCAGGCTTTTGGCAGAGTCATATCGTTTGATCCGCGCGATTTCATGCCAGATCAGATGAGTTCGTTGGGTCTGGGGCAATCGATCAATATTTTCCGGTACCAGAATGACTGGCCAAAGCC
>JBMOHI010000632.1:0-1571 GCA_049317925.1 Terrimicrobiaceae bacterium | reverse complement strand
TCGTATTCGTCGCCGGGCTGGAGGGCGTCGCGGCGGTCGCGCCAGATTTCAAAAAGCCGGGGAGAAAGTTTTGCGCCGTCGAGTTGCTGATAGTGCGGCCAGAAGGCGGTGGCCCCGTGGGTGAAGTCGTCGAGGAAGAGTGCCGAGGTTCCATTCAGAGCGGTGAGAGCTCGCAGGACTTTTGGCGGGGTCAGCTTGCGAATCTCCGGCTGGTTCGTGGCGGCGAGGGCCTCGGTTGCAAGGCGATGGAGCGAGACAAACTGGGCGGCCCGCAGGACCGGCATCTCCTGGTGCAGGCGGGTTTCGATCAAAAAATCGAGCGGGGTATTGAACAGGCACCCGCAGAGCCCACTGACGAGGTCGAGAACTACACGCGTGATCGAATCGTCGGAGTAACCCTGCCGCTCGAGTTTTTTGATGTCCGGCGCGAGGGCATTAATTGCTAGTTCCCGCGATGCGGCGCTCGTCGCAAACCACCGATTCCGACTTTGCTTTCTGGCTAATGATTCAAGGAGAACATGTGTAAGCTCATGCGCTTGAATATGTTGCGCAGAGGGGGGGGGGTAGGCGATCGCTTACCTGCACAACATGATGATCCCGCCCCTTCTTCCAGGCCGCTTGGGCCACGCCGCTAAGTTGTCCTGGAACTGCTTCGGTTCGCAATTGCACAGGGTAGCCGGAGACAGTCGCGACTTCGGTTTTGTAGGTTTCGAGGGCTTTGAAAATGTCGGATTCACGCGTCGCGGCGATTTCCTCCTGCGTGCTCAAGTAAAGACTCCGGGCTTGAGCGAAGACCGGCTGCGAGCGGGCATCCATCACTCCGGCATGGCGGAACATTTCATCAAGCACGTCAGCAGCGTGGGCGGGTTCATTTCTGGCGTGGAGAAGCCGGGCCTTTCCATACCAGGCATTGGCGAAGTCCGGATGGGCGGTGATGGCTTGGTCGAAACATTGCAGGGCCTTGTCCGTGTCGCCCAGTTCCAGCGATGCGGCGGCGAGGCCGTTCAAGGCGTAGGGGTCGCCGGGTTTCAACTCCAGGGCGCGGGAATGGAAGCGGGCGGCGGTGGCAAAATCGCGGTCGTGGTTGATGTAAACGTTCCCCAGCACGACGAGGCTCCAGGCATCGTCGGGGCGGAGTCGGAGAGCGTCGATCAAGTGGTCCTTGGCTTGGTCCATCTCACCGAGTTCAAAAAGCGTCATGGCAAGCTCGCGATGGGCCTCGGCCATAGCGGGATCGAGTTCGAGCACGCGCTCATAGATGCCCTTGGCGCGCGCGAAGTCTCCGCTTTTTGCGCGGGTGGCGGCTTTCTCGAAAAGCCGTCGGGCCTCGCTTTGCTCGTGCGCGGAAGCTTCCTCGAAGCGGATGGTGGCGGTGCCGTCATGGATTTCGATTTCCAGTTCACCGGGCAGGTAATCGAATTGGTCGCGGATCGTCTGGATGATTTCGGCAGGGGAACGCGCCCCGCTCAAATCGTGCGGAGAGAGAAATTCCAGATCGGACAGCCGGACCACGAGAACAACCATGAAGGACCAGCTATAGCGGCAGGACTTTCTTCCTCGAAGCAAAAAAG
>JBMOHI010000631.1:0-1574 GCA_049317925.1 Terrimicrobiaceae bacterium | reverse complement strand
CGTCATAGGCGGCGACGTGGGTGCCGTTGGTGGCCGTGTTCAGCCACAGCAATCCGCCCAAACCTCCCGCTCCCCGGCGGCTCTCGGAAATATCGAGGCCCCAGACGTGCGTCCGTTGGGTCGCTCCACTCCCGTTGAACTCCGCAATGCACTGCCAACCGTCGTACAGGTAGCGGTTGGTCCGCACCGCGGACCATGCACCTGCGCTCCACACAAACTCCCGCCGCTCCAGCACCCGGCCACCGGCGTCGTAGTCGAACCGGATCCGCTGGCGGGGAACCCCATTGGTGTACGCCTCATCCCGGGTCCGGATGTCCACCAACCGGTTCTCCCCGTCCCAGCCGAACTGCCATCGGCCATCCGCCATCAGGTTCCCGTCCAGATCGTGCGCGATCGCTTCCGCCTGCGGCGGCACGTAGGTCTTGCGTCCGCTGATCGAGGATCCCCCGGCCACGGACACATCCACATTCTGCCAGGCGGGCTGGATTCCCGAGGCGGTCAGCTCCTTGCGGAAGTATTCCCCCTGCCGCTCCGTGCTGGTCCCGTTGACGGTCACGGCCGCGGTGGCCTGCGCCGCACCTTGCACCTCGCTGTAACGGTGATTGGCCACCGAGGTCGGACGGTCCAGCACGCTGTTGACGTAGGTCGTCAACCGCAACTGACCCAGGGCGTCGCCTCCGCGTCCGTCCGAGGTCCGGTTTCCGGAATCGTCGTACCCGTAGGTGAACTGCTGTCCCAGCACCGCCGTGCCATCCGCCCAGAAGTGCCTGGCCGAGGTTACCTGCCCGAGCCGATCGTAGGCGTAGCGCCAGTACGTCCCGTCGAGGTAACGCGCCTCCGTGCGTTGGCCCAGGTGGTTGTAGTCGTAATCAACCCCCAGCAACGTCGATCCGCTCGTCGCGGTGCCGGCGGTGGTCTGGTTCAGGATCCGGTCCAGCCGATCAAACTTCCGGGTCGTGTTGGCGATCACCGTACTCCCGGACTTGAAGAGGATCTGCGACGCCAGGTGGCTGTTGGGCTCGTAGGAGTAGGCCGCACTCAGGGCCCCGTCCTGGACCAGCGACATCCGCCCGGCGACGTCGTAGCCGTAGCCGACGTTCAGGAACGGTGTTCCCGAGAGCCGGGCCACCAGGTTGGTCACGCGCCGGACGTTGTCGTAGGTCCGTGCCACCGTCCGATTCGCCAGGGGGCCTGCGGTCCAGACTTCATTGGTCCGCTGGCCGGCCTCGTTCAACTGGTACTCGACCCGCGTCAGCACAGCGCCGCTGGTCGCGCTGACCTGTTGCTCGGCGGTGAGGCGCCCGAGCCGATCATATTCGAAGCGGCTGTTGCGCCCGATCGCCACCCCTTCGAGGTCCACCACTCCGTCGTAATCAATCCGCCGCAGGTCACCGGTGGCCGGGGCGCCTCCCCCTTCCTCGAACCCATACCGCAGCCGGTTCGTGACGCTCGCCCGCGCCCAGATCTGCGTCCGGAGTCGCCCGGCGGGTGTGTATTGATAGCGGGTGGCGTTGCCATCCGGGAATCGTCGGGCAGTGAGCCAGCCACGCTCGGAATCGAACTCCCAACGGTTG
>JBMOHI010000630.1:0-1579 GCA_049317925.1 Terrimicrobiaceae bacterium | reverse complement strand
AAATATGCCCGCCGTTTAGTGGCGCTGCACCTGCTGGCGGGCGATCCCGCCGCCGCCCAGAAGCGCGCCGGAAACACGCCCGTGCCCTCTCCCAAAGCCGACCTGGGAGCGGATTATTCCACCGTCGAAATCCCGGGACCGCTGCGCGGCTTTTCGCGCATGGCGGCGCTGAGCCCAGATCTTCCGCGCGAAGAGATCCTCGGAGCGCTGGCCCGGAACGTCGTGACCAATGGGTACCAGGCGGCCAACAGTAACGAAGGTCTGGAACCGACGGAGTACCTGAAGCTGGTGGTGCGCTACCTTTCGCAGGCGCGGGAGTTGACCAAGATCGCCGGCGAGGCGAAGAAGATCCGCGTGGAACAGTGTGAATCCCCGGTCACAGCGGACCTGCTGCGGGCGTTGGGTTACCGCATGCGCGGCGGCTGCGGAGCGGAAGTGGTGCTGGAGACCGTAAACGCGTCGCGCGCGTTCCTAACTATCGATTCCGGATTCCCGCTGGCCGAGCTTGAGAACTCGCTCCGCGCCAACCGCCCGTTTGAATTTGAATACAAGCCGACTGTGGTGCCAGTGCTTTACACGCCCGAGTATTGGCTGGGGACGAAGGAGAAGCAGCAGGGAGAGTTCATCGACCAGTATCTGGGCGATCCGCAGCTCTGCCGTTTGTACCTGGGAATGTCAAAGCTCGACCGGGAAGTGGCGGCAAAGCTGAAGGCGTCGGTGCAAGTGATGCGGCTGAAGGCCTTCTCGCACGTCCTGGATTTTTTTGGCGGAATGTATTCGATCCGCGACGGCAAAGCGGTGGTGCCGGGCGGGACGAAGGCGGAGGCGACCTGGGCGGAGCTGGCTGGCGCATCGCCGTCCGATCCGGCGGCCTTCTATGACAAGTTGAACTCCAAAGACGACGGCTGGCTGGCCAGCTATTACGACTCGTTGATGCGCGTCTCCGGCCCCGCCCAGGACTACCTGACACAGTCCGGGCGGCTGAAGCGGTTCTACGGCGCCGTGACCGGCAAGGTGACCAGCCCCGGCCCGGCCCGGCCGGTCTTCCGCGCCAACACCGATCTGCTGCTGCTCACCACACGAATGCGCTTCGATGAGACCGGCAAGCCGCACATTCCCGGCAACGTCGACATTTGGAAGCAGTTGTTCATCAAACATCCACACGGCAAGTACGACGGAAAGCTGACGAAGGCAGCCACGAGTTGGAAGGATCCGGACGATTTGATTGAAGCGCTCTTCGCGCTTTGCCGCAAGGCGGTGGAGAACGAGCCGCTGAAGATCTTCATGTCGCTGAGCGACATGAATCGCAAGCGGGCCCAACCCATGACGCCGGCAACGGTGGACCGCCTGGCCCGCGAGTACCGGGCCAACGGGGCGCAGTATTCGCTGTTGAACGAGACGGGGGCCGTGTCCGAAGCGACGATCCTCGCCTACCTGGATACGATTACAGCCGTCAACAGCCTCCGCGATCAGGGCGCCCGATCGAACGCCGCCGGCACCATGCAGGGGCTGCTGTCGGTTTGGCAGATTCTGGTTCGCCAGGGCGCCATTCCGGACAAAGACGCCGACGCGACGATGG
>JBMOHI010000629.1:0-1581 GCA_049317925.1 Terrimicrobiaceae bacterium | reverse complement strand
CGTTCGTCCTGCCGGGCCGCCCGGGTTCCGCGTCGTAAAAGGCCGGGATATTCCAGCGGTCCGGGGGAATCTCCGTGATGGCATCGACGCCGTTGCGCAGCAGTTTCCAAAACGCCTCGGGTCCATTGGCCCCTCCGGGAAATCGGCAGCCGATTCCGGTGATCGCAATCGGTTCCGGGTTTTCCATCGCGTGGGTTGTACATTTTCCCTCGGGTGTTTGCATCAGTTTTTGAAACCATTTCCCCGGCGCGCGATCCGGCAACAGGCTTTCAGGATTCTGTGTCGCCGGAATTTGGTTCAGACGGCTGACGATCACCCTTCACTGACCGGGCCCGATTCTCCCGGGCCAGACGCACGGCTTTTTCCGGCATCAATTCGCTCAGGGCGAGGCCGTCACCCGTGCGAATGCGCAAGGCCACCAGCAACCGGCGCCGAATCCCCTGCACCGGCCGGACATAGATCCAACGCCAAATCCGGGAGGCCAACGGAACGTCCAGTGCCGCCATGGCCTCGGGACCCGAGGTGTGATACGTCCGCAACTTGCGCAGGTGGTAAATATCGCCCTCCTGCAATTCCCGCATCATCAGGCGCACGGGCGGTAAATTTGCCAGCCAGGAAGGCGGGGCCAGATGAATCTGAAAATCCACCAGCAGCGGTTCGTTGGCCTCGGTCACAATGACGTTTTCCCTTTTGTTGAGGTCCAGATAAGCCATGCCGCGTTCGTGCATGGAGTGGATCAGAGCATCGAGCTTATCAAAGAACGCGGGACCAGGGCGCTCATCCCGGGCCAGAGGATGCCCCTCCCGGAAGTCATGAGCAAAAGCGTTCGAACATACCCGCCCGTTCACTTGCACGGCCCCACAGGCCCGGGGCACTCCAGTCAGGTCTTTCAGGCGTTCATAGGCCCTCGCCTCGCGCGCAGCCAGCCAGCGGCCCAGCCAAACCATCGAGAAACACAAGACCGGCTGCTGCCGGTTGAACTTCACCACAATGCGCCGCTCCTCACATTGATAAAGCGCCGTGGCAGCCCAGGAGTCGTGTTTGAAGACCTCCACAAGTTTCCAGGCAAGTCCGTCCGTCCGCACCTCGTCTGGCGGCTCGGAAGATCCCAGCGCCCGGAGAAGGGGCGGACGGGGTTGTCGGGTGTCGTTCATGCCGGTTCCCAGCATGCCAAAACCAAAGAGCGGCAGCCATGAAGAAGAGGCGATCTGATTGACCGGCAGACTGACTCGGATTCTGCGGATCCCGTAAGGGAAGGAATCTACTCGCGCAAAAACGCCGTGAGCTGGATGCCATCGCCGCGGACATGATCAAGGCCGCGGCGCGTGGCGATAGCGTGAAATCCCGGGGGCGGCAGGGAAACTCCGGAGGCGGCGTTTTCCTTGACGATCAGCACGCGGGGCCCCGCACCTTGCAGCCAGGACTCCAGGTCGGAAGCACCGTGGAGATGGGAAATCCGCCGGGCACCGAGGTAAAAATGCATACTGGGTTCGTGCCAACCGGAAGCAGCGATCGCGGCGGCAGGCGGGATTTGCGGTTGGATTTCCCGGGCCAGCAATTGGGCCGGTTTAACGATTTGCT
>JBMOHI010000628.1:0-1582 GCA_049317925.1 Terrimicrobiaceae bacterium | reverse complement strand
CGAATGATTCGCCACGAAAAATTGTTCCATCCTCCAAAGCCAGCAATGCGTCCATCCCGGAACGATAAACATTCCGCGGCGGTGCTCAACGTCAAAGCGTTTCCAACTGCGAGAGGGAACTCACCACCAGTTGTGGCGCTCCCTCGAACGTGCTGATCTGCCCTCGCACCCGCACCGTTTTCCCGATGTAGCCGGACAGCCGATCGGGAGTGAATTCGGCCGGGGCATCCTTGACAAAAAAGACAAGAGTCAGATCACCGCGATGCGTGCCCGCAAAATTCAAAAAGCGGATCGTGCCGGTTTTGTTGACGCCCGCCCTCTCAATCCGGCCTTCGACCAAAACCGATTGGCCCACGCGCTGGAGAAAGTCCGCCTTGTTATCAGGCAGGATCGGCAGGGCGGTCTCTTTGGCCTTTTCCACCACAGCGGGTTTCTCACTCGGCGGCTTGTTTCGAAGAAAAAACACTGACGCACCAGCTCCTGCGACGACCAGCAAGCCAATGGCGGCCAAGAGTGCGACGGGGCTCTTCTTCGGAGGCGGAGGTTTTGCCGCCACAGCGATTCTGGGAGGATGCGGCGCGGATTTTCCGGCCAGCACCGCGTCCAATTGCTGCAGGGCCACGGCCGCAGAAGCCGGCCGGTTCTCCGCGTGGAGCGCCATCATTCCCGCCAGCCAGTCGCACAACGAAGCAGGCAAATCCGGTCGCAGTTCGCGCAGCGGCGTCACCCGCTGTTGCAGATGCGCACAAATCACTTCCGGCACGGTCGCGCCGGTGAAAGGAAAATAGGTGGTGAGGGCAAAGTAGCCCACGCAGCCCAGCGAATACAGATCGCTCCGTCCATCGAGCGGTTTGCCTTCGAGTTGCTCGGGCGACATGGTATAAACGGAACCCAGCAGTCCGCCAGCCTGATCCGTGGTCTGCAGGGAGGGCTCGGGCACGATTTTGGCCAGACCGAAATCGAGAATCTTCACCTGAAACGCGCCGCTCGGCAGATCGACAACCATGAGGTTGCTCGGCTTGATGTCCCGGTGCAGCATGCCTAGGGCGTGCGCAGCAATCAGGCCTTCGAGGGACTGACGCATCAGCCTGACAAAATCCTGCTGCAGCAGCGGCGCATTCTCCGCGATGTCCTGCACGGTGCGGCCGTGGAGCAACTCCATCACCACAAGGATGTCGCCTCGATCCTCGATGAAGTCGTAGATTGTGACAATGTTCGGATGCTGCAAAGCGGCCAGATGCCTTGCTTCCTGCATAATCTTGCCGCTGTCGCCTCCCGTGTTTTCCTGGTGGAGGCGCTTGATCGCGACCCAGCGGTTTAACTGGGTGTCGTGTGCGCGAAAGACCTCGCCCAGGCCGCCCCGTCCAATGCTCTCGTCCATGACGTAGCGCTGTCCGGCACTGCCTACCACTCCCGTTGCAATTTGTGGCCCCTGCACCCTGCCAAAGAGCTTAAACCGTACCGATTGCTCAAGCAACGTTTCCGTGACAAACGAAACGGCCTGCTTCGAGTGGAAGCAGGCCGTGAAAAAATTTTGCCCCGCAATGCCGTTTCGGCGCATATCCCGTTCCCTCAGATGAGA
>JBMOHI010000627.1:0-1583 GCA_049317925.1 Terrimicrobiaceae bacterium | reverse complement strand
TGTTGAATCGGCGGAATGATCCGGCAACTGACCTGTGAAGACTCTTCCTGCTCCACGAAAATCCGGCAGACATGATGCCAAGCCGTGGGACCCGAATAGATCGTGCAGTTTCCGACGATCGAATTCTGTCCACCGATAAACACCGGGGCGCCGAGTTCCAGGCGGAAGCTGAGGGAGCTGGCGGCATCCGGTTGATACCCGGAAAAAACGAAGGCGTTCTTGTGCCGGTGCAGGCAGATCATCGGATCAGCACTATGGGCCTCGGAATGCCGGACGCCAACGGTAAGGCCCATCCGCGCGAGCAGGAGGCGGGCGAGTTTCTCCGTGGCGAAGAACTCATGCGAAGGCAGCTCATTCAAGCGGGGGCCGAGCACCTTGTTCTTGAGTTCGGGATCGTACTCCGTTGTGGCGAGTGAACCGCGCACCCAGCCGAGTTTTCCACCCGAGGGAAACTCTTTCAGCGAACACGCTGCCCGCGATTCGCCATTCTGGCTGGCCGCGACAAGGCTTTCTCCCTGCTCCGTCCACCCGCCCGCGCTGAGCGCAGGCAGGTGCCGCACGGTCAGCCCATCGTCCATGGCAAAGTCTCCGTCCAACGACTCCCCGCAGGTGATCCCGAGGGCATCGCGCAATCCCGCCGCCCCGGTCAACGGCCCGTACATAACCACCCGCCCGCCGGCCTCGGCGAAGGCCAGGAGAGATTGATTGAGGCCAAACGAATCGGGCACCACGGGGACAAGCAGAATGGATCCCGCCAAGGCGTCACCGTTTTTCAACAGTAGCAAGGCATCCGCAAAATCCGTCACGGTGTTGACCGGAACCGTGTGGGAAATCAGTCCCCGCACAAACCAGTCGCCAAAAAACGGCATCGCCGCATCTTTCACCGGTCCGGTGACGAGTTCATGATAGGCATCAAAGGGATAAACCCAGACGAGCGGAGCCGGGGCGTCCGGCATAAATTCCCGGGCGTGCAAAATGTGGGCCGTCACTTCGACAGGCACCACCGGCGGAAGGCAACCGTGCGAGTCGTCGATGGAAAGAAAGGCCAGGTCGCTCGGGACCTCGACTGATCCATCAGGCCGCAGGCGGCTTACTGCCAAGGGAAGATAGATATCAAAGGGCTGCCGCTGATAACGATCGAGCCACGGACTATTCAACCACCAGGGATCGTGAATGTAATACCGGTAGCGATAGCCTGGTGCGGGCAGCCGAGCGATATGCGACATCCATCCCGCCAATTCCAGACCGATATCGCCATCGAGGGCCGCCCACGGAGAATTGACCGGAGCCTCCACGAAGGAAACCTCACGAAAGATCTCCCGGATGGGCGAGGCGTCGGAAGCCAGATCAATACCCGTGGCCAGATTGGTCCCGCGGGTGCGGATGGGCGCGTCCGGCAGCTCTCTCCGCACATCATGCCAAAACCGCAGAACGTCCTGCGCCGTTTCCTCGGCCGAATGATGGCTGAACTCCGCGCCGTCAAAAATCGCCCCGGTCAGAGCCCACGGTTCGAGCGCGAAACCGAAACCGTTGGAGAGCCAGAGAAAATCAAACCCGATGTCGCGGAAAAAATGCTGCGTCTG
>JBMOHI010000626.1:0-1588 GCA_049317925.1 Terrimicrobiaceae bacterium | reverse complement strand
GGAATTCCGGCGAGGACTTCGCCTCGCTCGGCATCGGGCATTTCATCTGGTATCCTGAGGGCAAACGCGGACCGTTTGAGGAAAGTTTCCCCAAGCTGGTGAGCTATCTTATCAGTCAGGGCATTGGCGTTCCCACCTGGATGCGCGGTCCGTGCGTCTGGACCACCCGCCAGCAATTTCTGGCCGACTTCCAGACTCCGCCCATGCGTCAAATGCGCAACCTGCTCTCCACCACCATTCCCCAGCAGGCCCGCTTCGCCGCCCTGCGTCTCGAGCAGGCCCTGCCAAAAATGCTGGCCGCTGCTCCGGCGGCTGAACGCGAGAAAGTGAAGGCGAACTTTTATCGCGTCGCCGCGCAACCGCTCGGGTTTTACGCGCTGATGGATTACGTGAATTTCAAAGGCGAGGGCATTTCCCCCACCGAACGCTACAACGGTCAGGGCTGGGGACTTTTGCAGGTGCTCGAGACCATGTCAGGCGGACCGGCCCTCCCTGCCTTCGCCACCGCTGCCGACCAGGTCCTGACCCGCCGGGTAAAAAACTCACCGCCCGCGCGCAACGAGGCCAAATGGCTTCCCGGCTGGAGGAACCGGCTGAAGACTTATCTCAATTGATGGCCCGTGTCTTTTCGCGTGTTTCGCGGGCAATATCTGTTTTGATTTTCCCGAATCCGTGACCAATCCCTACGAATCCGACCAGCTTCTCGCCGAGTACCTCCTTTTCCACTACGGGGCAGACGACGAAATTCTGGGCAAGCTACCCGGCCCGCGCGAGGCGCTGAGTTTTCCCCGGCGTTCGGTCAGCGAACTCATTGGCCCCATGCAGCGCGACGCCCGCGCGCTCGATGTCGGCTGTGCCGTCGGACGTGCCACTTTTGAACTCGCCCGCTATGCCGCCTCGGTCACCGGCATTGATTTTTCCGCCCGCTTCATTGCTGCCGCGCAGGAACTGAAGACCAACGGCTCCTGCGAAAGTTCCCGCCGCATCGAGGGCGATCTCGCCCTTCCCTTTACCGCCAAGGTCGCCGCCGGCATCGAGAATTCCCGCGTCACCTTTGAAACCGGCGACGCCATGAACCTCCGCCCCGACCTCGCCGGTTTTGACGCCGTCCTGGCCGCCAACCTCATCTGCCGCCTGCCCGAACCGCGCAAATTCCTCGACCGCCTGCCGCAGTTGGTCAAACCCGGCGGTCAGTTGCTTCTCACCACGCCCTTCACTTGGCTGGAAGAATTCACCCCGCGCGGGAACTGGCTCGCCAGCGATGGCAAACGATCCTTCGACGTGCTCAAGGAAATCCTCACTCCGCATTTTGAGCTACAGGTCACGAAGGACCTGCCGTTTCTTATTCGCGAACATGAGCGCAAATTCCAGTACGGCATCGCGCTGGGCACCCGCTGGTTGCGGCGGTCATCCGCATGACGGATTGGGAACAACGTTACCGCTCTGGCGACACTCCGTGGGAGAAAGGCACGGCGCATCCGGCCCTAGTTGCCTGGCTCGCGCGAAATTCCTTAACCGGACGCATCCTCGTTCCGGGCTGCGGTTCCGGACACGATGTGCGCGCCCTAGCCGCCACCGGCGCGGAAGT
>JBMOHI010000625.1:0-1588 GCA_049317925.1 Terrimicrobiaceae bacterium | reverse complement strand
GCCGTTGATGCGGTGATGCTGACGGAGAAACTGCGCAAAGCCGGCTATACGGATTTTTTCGAGGCCAATCTGGAGGATCCGTCCTTCGATCTGCCGGCCGACTATGATGTCGCGGTGATGCTCCATATTTTGGAACATCTCTTCGAACCGGAAGACGCCCTGCGGAAGGTCGCCCGCCGCATCCGTCCGGGTGGCGCGATCATCGGCGGGTTTCCCGTGGTGCCGGATTTTCTGGCAAAAATCCGCGAGAGCCAGGTGCGGAAAACCGCCGCGCCGATGGGCCATGTCAGCGTATTTTCCCCGGCCAGGGTCCGGCGCATGGCGGCGGACTGCGGGTTGCGGGTGGAGTTTTTGAGTGGGGCGTTCTTCCTGCGCAGCAAGGGCAGCCCGCTGGAGAATTCCGCGCTGTGGGCGCGCTTCAATCTGCTTTGGGGTGCGGCCCTGCCATGGTGGCCGGGAGAGATCTACTGGCTGATGCGCAAGCCCGGGTAGCCGCCTACAAGACGATCTTTTTCCCGGGTTCCGGAATGATGACTTCGGTGTCGGGAAGCTCTCTATACAGTTTGAGCTGAAACCATTCGATGGCAGGCCGGTCGCCATGAACAAGAAGGATTTTCTTCGGACGAAGGCCGACGGCGTAGTTCAAGATGCTTTCCCGATTGGCATGGGCGCTAAACTGAAATTCCTCGATGTGACACTTCAAAGGGATCGGGGCCTGGCCGGCTTCCAACTGCACCTCTGAGCCCGCTGCGGCGGCGCGAATCCGGCCGGCGGGTGATTCGGGATCGGAGTAGCCGACGAAGAACAGACTCTGTTTCTCGTCACCCAGCACACGCCGGCAGAAGAGATTGGAGAGGGTCTTCTCGGTCATCATTCCGCTGGAGAGGGCGAAGATGCACTTCTTACGCGGCGGAATGGTAAAGACTTCGTTGCCGGAGAGCACATAGGGCGCGAGTTCCTGGAGAATTTGCAACTCGGGGTGGGCCCGCTGGGCATCGTGGGCCAGAGCGTCATAGATGTTGGTCAGCTTCGTACTCAGTCCGCCGATGTAAATCGGGACGGGTGCGAGCAGACCGCGCAGCCGCATGCGCCAGAGCATGGCCAGCAATTCCTGGGTCTTACCAAGGGCGAAAACGGGAATCGTGACACTGCCGCCGCGGTCGAAGGCCTCCCGGATGGATTTGGCCAGCCGTTCTTCCTCATTGGCCCGGGTCAGTCCGGGCGGAGTGGGAGAGTCTCCACGCGTCGTCTCCATCACGAGAAAATCCACACCAGTTTCCGGAAAGTCGGCTCCGCGCACCAGGGTTTGGTTCTCAAAATTCACATCTCCCGTATAAAAAAGTGTCTTTCCCTCGCTCCGGATCATCACGCCGGCCGCACCCAGAATATGGCCGGCATTGAAAAACTCGAAGCTCGGTTCCTCGTCATCCGTGGTGCGTTCCCCCTTGAAGTCATGCCGGCGGCCCATCGCACACTGCTGCCAGGACTGACGGGAGGACTCCACCTCGCGGTGGGTGAAGAGCGGGTAGTTCTCGATTTTGTGATCCTCCGCCTGGCGGGTCATCACGTTGACCGAATTGTGCAGCAT
>JBMOHI010000624.1:0-1605 GCA_049317925.1 Terrimicrobiaceae bacterium | reverse complement strand
CGGCGTGAATCTTAGTCTTCGCAACAAAGAGCAGTTTTTCCACGAGCTCGTTCAACTGGCGCGGAGTGCTGTTTCCCTGCCGCAGTCGCTGGAAATGCTTTCCCGCAATTCCCGTCAGAAGACCGGGCGCTGTGCCAGCGTGATCCGGGAAAACCTGCTGGCTTCGGGTCAGGTCGGACCCGCTTTTCTGGCGGCGGGTTTTACCGCCGGCGACGCCGCCGTGATTGAGGCCGGGGAGGCGACGGGGAAGCTGGATGTGGTTTTTTCGGAACTGGAAAGTTACTACGCTCAGCTCGCCGATGCCCGACAGCGGATTATGTCGCGGTCTCTTTATCCGCTCGTGGTCCTGCATCTCGGAGCGCTTTTGTTGGCGATTCCGCCCGCCATCATTGAAGGGGGCTGGAAAACATTTTTCCTCCGCTCGGTTCCCCTCATCGTTGGATTCTACATTCTGGCGTTGGCGGGATGGTTGCTCTGGCGGGTGATCCGCCGGACCCTGGCCCAAAGTGTCACCGGTGCCCGCAGTATCCTGACCGTGCCTGTGCTGGGGGGATTTCTCTCCGACTGGACGGCCTGGAAATTCTCCGGCGTGTTGTCGCTTTACGTCCGGGCCGGGGGAGGTTTGCTCAAGGCGTTTGAGATTGCGGGTTCATCGTGTGAGAACGCCTTGCTCCGTTCGCTCAGCTCTTCCGCCGTTTCGGAGGTGCAGGCCGGTCGCGGACTGGCCGAGGCGGTGCGCCGGAAATCGGGCTGGCCGCAGGTGCTTGAGCGGGCCTTGGAAGTGGGCGAACACGCCGGACGCCTCGACGAGGAAACGCAGCGCGCGGCGGACATCTATAAGGAACGCACCTTGGGAAAGTTCGATGCCTTTTCCCGGTGGACACCAAAAATTCTCTATATCCTCATCGTTCTGCTCATGGGCTTTCAGGCCGTCAGCATGATCATGAATGTCATGGGCTCGGTCGGGTCTGCCCTGGATCCCGATAATCTTTAGCGTCCACCGTCCGTCGCAAAACTCCGAAAGTTTTTCTTGACGAACATCAGCTTACCGGACTGTCCACCCAACAATCACACGATTGATTCAGTCGGCAGCGACTGTCCCCCCGAAAAATCAACCCCCTAATGGAGAGCGTCCCCCCATGTTTACCGTACCTGCAACCCCTGCCTGCAAATCGTCCCGCACCTCCCGGCCCCGCCGGAGGATTGCTGTGGCCCTCGCCCTCGCGTTGGGTCTAACCGCTGCCCGCGCGGCCGACTACTATGTCGATCCGGTCAACGGATCCATGGCCAATAACGGCACGGCCGCAGCGCCGTGGAGCACTTTGTCGGCGGTCTTCGCCAACATCCCATATAAGGTCTTTGCCGCCGGCGATGTGATTTATCTGCGATCCGGTTATCACGGGGTCGTTTCCATTAAGGCTCCACATGGAACGGGTGCGACGATCCGGCCGGACAACGGCGCCACTCCGCTGATCCGGAAACTTAGCGCCACGGGAGTCAGTGGGTGGACTTTCGACAAGCTGGACATCTGTCCGGAATATCTTGCCGCGGGAAGCTACGATCCGGGAACCCTGCTGAATGTCACCTCCTCCTGCAGCACGATCA
>JBMOHI010000623.1:0-1607 GCA_049317925.1 Terrimicrobiaceae bacterium | reverse complement strand
GGGTGCTGGTGAGATTCAGCCGCTAGGGTTCGGGACGGTGCAGCTGACGGGTGACCGGCCGGGGCTGGCGCAGCTGAATGATTCGACGGCGAAGTGGCCGGAAGGAGCGCCGCGGGCGGAGGGGATACAGTTTCTGGGGTATCAGCTGGATGCGAAGCGGTTTCCGACCTTCCGGTATCGGATGGGCGAGGCGCTGGTGACGGATCGGATTGATCCAGCGGGCGACTACAAGACATCGGACGAGCGACTGACGCGGACGCTGACCCTGGCGCATGCGCCTGCGGATCTGCATTTGAGACTGGCGGCGGGATCGTTCAAGGAGGATGGCGGCAAGTGGGTGTTGAACGGGGCGGTGAAGATAGGGGTGGAGGGCGGCAGTGTGCTGCTGCGGAACGGGGGTGAACTGATTGTACAGCCGGCGCTGGTGAACGGGGCAGGCAAGGTGACGGTTTCGATGGAATGGCTCAACCGCTGACACATTTTAAGATCATGCAACGCATTGTTTTTTCACTTATTGCGAGTGCTGTCGCGGCTGCGGCGGCGGAGCCGAAGGAAGCTGACTACTATCAGATTCAGCCGATTCCGAACCCTGAGAATTTCGCGCTGGAGACGGGCGGATTGGAAGTGGCTCCGGACGGGACCGTGTTTGCGACGACGCGTCGTGGCGAGGTTTACCGGATTACTGGAGCGGAGGCGGAGGACATCAGCGGGGCGAAGGTGAATCTTTATGCTCAGGGCCTGCACGAGGCGCTGGGGGCGTCGTGGAAGGACGGGTGGCTTTATGTGCAGCAGCGGCCGGAGATGACGCGGGTGAAGGACGAGGATGGAGACGGGCGGGCGGATGTGTTCGAGACGGTGTCTGACGCGTGGGGATTGAACGGGGACTATCATGAGTATGCGTTCGGTTCGAAGCCTGACCGCGAGGGGAATTTCTGGACTGTGCTGTGTCTGACGGGATCGTTCGGGAGTGATGATCCGTTCCGCGGGTGGGCGTTGAGGATTACGCCGGAAGGGAAGACGATTCCGACGTGTTCGGGGATCCGGAGTCCTGGCGGGATCGGGTTCAATGCGGAGGGGGACGTTTTTTACACGGACAACCAGGGGCCGTGGAATGGATCGAGTTCGCTGAAGTGGCTGAAGCCGGGGTCGTTCCAGGGACATCCGGGTGGATTGAAGTGGTACGAGCAGGCTCCTAACTTGAAGGAGAAGCCGATCGAGCCGATTGATAATGGCCGGATGGTGAAGGAACGGGAGCGGAATCCGCTGCTGGTGCCGCCGGCGGTGATGCTGCCGCACAGTCGGGTGGGTCAGAGTCCGACGGCGATTGTGACGGATCTATCTGGTGGGAAGTTCGGGCCGTTTCAGGGTCAGATGTTTGTGGCGGAGCAGTGCTATAGCAACATTGAGCGGGTGTATCTGGAGAAGATCGACGGGTTGTATCAAGGTGCGGTGTTCATGTTCCGTGAGGGTTTTGGGTCGGGGCTGATCGGGATGGTGCAGTCGCCGAAGGGGCATTTTTTTGCGGGTGGGAGTGATCGGGGATGGGGCGCGCGCGGTGGGAAGCCGTGGAGTCTGGACCGGGTGGTGTGGACTGGGAAAGTGCCGTT
>JBMOHI010000622.1:0-1610 GCA_049317925.1 Terrimicrobiaceae bacterium | reverse complement strand
CGCCAGACCCGGCAGTGTGTAGGTGAGCGTGCCGACGGAATAGGTTCGCCGACCCGATTCTGGGATGGGGGAGGATCCGCTCATCTCCGGAAAAGAAACAGTCGATTCATTGCTCTAACCTCATTTCTACTCTCCATTCTGAAAAGACGGTTCTTGTTGCAAATAGCGAAGCGGGATGCCGGTTGGCGGCGTAGGTCGCCCGGAACATGAGTTGATGGGCGCCAGCGTATCGAATGACTTTCATCATTCTGCGGAGTCAGGTGGAGCTTGGTTAAGAAGGATTAATAGGTGGCGCGGCCACCGGAGAGATCGAAGGTAAAGCCCGTGGTAAAGGAGGCTTCGGGCGAGACGATAAACTCGCAAAGCGCGGCGACCTCGTCCTTGGTCCCACAGCGGGCCATGGGAATTTTATCGGTCATGTATTTGACCTGCTCCGACGGCATTTGGGCCACCAGCTCGGTAAAGATCACGGCGGGGGCGATGGCGTTGACGGTGAGTCCGGTCCCGGCATATTCTTTGCCCTGCACTTTGGTCATGCCGATCACGGCGGCCTTGGAGGTGGAATAGGCGAGCATCCCGGCGTTGCCTTCCTTGCCGGAAATCGAGGCGAAGTGGAGCACACGTCCATAGTTCTGCCGCAGCATGTGCGGGGCGACGGCTTGGAAGGTATTCAGACACCCGTTGACATTCACCCTCATGACCCGGTCGAAGTCCTCGAGATCCACTTCGTGGCTTTTGATGTTGGTGCGGCCAGTGATGCCCGCGCAGTTGATGAGGATATCAATTCGCCCGAACGTCCGCGCGACGGTCTCGACGGCAAGTCCCACGGCGGCCCAATCCGCCACGTCCACTTGAGCCACCAGAGTGGGTTCGCCCAAGGCACGCTGCGCGTTCTGCAGCGCATTCTCGTTGAAATCAAAAAGGGCGATCCGGGCACCTTTTCGCGCGAGTCGTTCAGCTACGGCAAAGCCCAGTCCGTCGGCGCCTCCGGTTATGATGGCGATGGGGCCTTTTGGCGAGGGGTCTAGGTTCATAAATTTCGCGTTTTGGGATGGAGAAAAAGGCTGCCGGAATGGGGTGCCATGCTTAGCTCGGCCTCGGATAATCCCAGCCGTGATGTCGTGATAAAGAGAGTGCCTTCCCCACTAAAGCAACAGGAGCTGGTGTGCGGACACCCGGTCTCCACCCGCTGCAGAAGTTCGCCCGATTTGGGACACCAATGGCAAATGCATCCCGCGCCCCAGTGCGCCACCCAGAGGCTATCATCGGCGGCCACCGCCATGCCATCCGGAAGACCGAGACTATCAGGAACTTTGATCACCGTGCGGCGGTTTCTGATGGAAGAATCTGAGGAATCAAAATCAAAAGCCCAGACTTCGCGGGTCGGCGAATCAATGAAGTACATCGTCCGTCGATCGCTTGACCAACCCATGCCGTTGGAGATGGTTAGGTGGCCCAGAACGCGACTGAGCGTTTTTCCTTCATCGAGACGATACAAAGCCCCGGCACCTTCAACTGAGCCGTCCTGTGACATGGTGCCAATCCAAAAACGCCCTGCTGGGTCCAGCTTCCCATCATTACAGCGGTTGCCGGAAGTCCCGGGCTCGACC
>JBMOHI010000621.1:0-1611 GCA_049317925.1 Terrimicrobiaceae bacterium | reverse complement strand
CGGCGCTGAATCGTCCGCCGCAGGCGTTCCACTACGGGAGCCCGGACCTTTTCTCGCTGGCGGCGCTCTACGCGGAGGGCATTGTGAAGAACCACCCGTTCCTCGACGGGAACAAGCGCACCGGCTTCATGGCAGCCTACACGTTCCTCGCGGCGAACGGGCCGCGACTGCAAGCCCCGGAGGAGGAAGCGGTCCTGCAGACCCTCGCTCTCGCGGCGGGGGAGAGCACGGCGGCGGACTACGCCGCGTGGTTGGGGCGGTCCTGCGGGTAGGCGGGCGTCCGCATTGCCGGATCGCCGGATCGGACGGACTGTGCTATCAAGGGAGGCATGATGATTATCTCCCCCAAAATGCAGGACGCCCTCAATGCCCAGATCGGGATGGAATTTTCCGCCTCGATCAAATACGACGCGATGGCCGCGTATTTCGAAGCCGAGGCCCTGCCGCTGCTGGCCAAGCATTTTTTCAAGCAAGCGACCGAGGAGCGGGGCCACGCCCACCGCTTTATGAAGTTCCTGCTCGATACGGGCGGACGCGTAAAGATCCCGGCCATTCCCGCGCCGCCGCACACTTACAAGACGGCGGCTGAGGCGGCTCAGACCGCGCTCGAGGGCGAGGCCGTCGTGACCACGTCCATCAATGCCCTCATGGATCTGGCCATCGCCGAAAAGGACCATGCGTCGGCCGCCATGCTGCAATGGTTTGTCACCGAGCAGGTCGAGGAGATGTCATCCGCCGATCAACTTCTGCGCATCATCCAGCGCGCGGGCGAAAAGAACATGCTCCTCGTCGAGGACTATCTGGCCGCCACCGAAGCACACGCGGGCTGAGGTCTCTGATCGCCCCCTCCCGAAAACCCGGGGGTTCGTATTGGCGGTATTGACCTTGGCGACTACGATTCCTGCCGCGCGGTGATCACGGCCATCATTTTCGACTTGGACAATTGTCTGGCGGCGGCCGACGAGCCGGGACCCGAAATTTTCGAGCCGGCCTTTGCCGCCATGCGCGCGACGAACCGCGGTGTCCTCTCACCGGAGACTCTCGCCGAGGCTTTCGCCGCCTGCTGGTTTCACTCGCTGGATTGGGTCGCGGCCCGTTACGGATTCTCGGATGAAATGCTGGCCGCCGGATGGGAGGTGCTGGCCACGACGGAAGTGCGGCAGCCGATGCAGGGCTACGGGGATCTGGCGGCACTGAGCGAGTTGCCCGCGCGCCGCTTTCTTGTCACCTCCGGATTTCGTCGCCTGCAGCAGAGCAAGATTGGTGCGCTCGGCGTCGAGGCTCTTTTCGACGGCGTGCAGATCGACGCGATTGATGAGCCCGACCGCACGGGCAAATTGGGGATTTTTCAACGCCTCATGGCGGAGCACCGGCTGGCCCCGTCGGAAATCCTCGTGGTCGGGGACAATGCGGAATCCGAGTTGGCCGTCGGCCTGCAACTTGGTCTGACCACCGTCCAGACCCTCCGCCCCGGCGTGGTGCGCGCCGACGCGGCCTGTCATCACATCCACTCGCTGTGGGAACTCGCGCCCTTTCTGGTCAAGGGGACGTGACCGCGAAAGCCATTTGCCTCAATAAGAAATGCTCAGGCCGGTGTTGACCCAGACTTCG
>JBMOHI010000620.1:0-1622 GCA_049317925.1 Terrimicrobiaceae bacterium | reverse complement strand
GTGGCCCATCGCCGAACGGATTTGCAGCGGAAGACCGGTCACCCGGGAAAATGCAAGTTGATAGTCCCGGAAAATGCGCGATTCCTCCAGGATCAACAGGGGCCGCTTTTTCATGGCTCCAGACTACACGAGCGCGGAGGCCACGTCAGCTTCCATCCCGAACAATCCGGCAATTTTGCTTTCCGAGTCAACCGGCATTGAGAAGCATTTGTCCGGCATGAAAAAGGTTCTGCTCGCCCTCGCTCTGGTCCTGGCCGTGTGGTGGATCTTTTTTCGGGATGCCCCCGCCCCGGCGCCGGGCGTTCGCGTCAACCTCGTGCCGGAACAAACCGCCGTCAATCTCCCGCCCTGGACTGTCAAGGGATACGAAATCGTTCCGCTCGCCCGTTACAAAATCAGCAGCCGCGTGCTGGCTCAGAAGCGCTATTTTTTTGACGACGCGGCGGACATCGCGCCCTTCGATCTCGCGCTCGGTGGCAAGGCATGTCGGACACCGGCGTTCTGAGCCATTTTTACATCACGCAAAACAGCCGCTGGTATGAGTATCTCTACGATGCGCAGTGTCCGCTGCCGCCGAACGAGATCGCCGTGCAAAGCGCCAACGTTCATTGCCTGCCCGCGAATGACGAAGTTTTCTCCGAACTGAAAAGTCTGCGCCGGAACGCCTTTGTGGAGTTGGAGGGATATCTGGTGGAAGTGCGCAAAGCAGGACATCCCCCGTGGCGGAGTTCGCTCGTGCGGGATGATGCCGGAAACGGCTCGTGCGAGATCCTCTGGGTCGAGGGGGTGCAGAAGTTCTCCCCCTGATCGGAAAAACCGCAGCAAGAATCGGGTGGGAAAGGCGGCGGACCGACTTAAAATGCCGCGATGAACGACTACGAGCGCATCGCCCGCGTCATTCGCTATCTGGATGAACATCACGATTCCCAGCCTTCGCTTGGCCTTCTGGCCCGACAGGCGGGACTCAGCGAATCGCATTTTCACCGCCTCTTTCACCGCTGGGCAGGCGTGACGCCGAAGGATTTCCTGCAATGCCTGACGGTTGAGTTCGCCAAGGTGCGCTTGCGCGAATCCGCCAATGTGCTCGACGCCTCGCTTGAGACCGGCTTGTCCGGACCCGGCCGGTTGCATGATCTCATGGTCACGCTGGAGGCGGCCTCGCCGGGGGAATTCAAAAACGGCGGCGCGGGCCTGAGCATTCTCTGGGGCCTGGCCGAAAGCCCATTTGGAACGTGCTCGCTGGGCTGGACCGCGAGGGGATTGTGTCATCTCGCCTTCGGCGACATTCCCGCCGGCACCGAAGCTCCGGCGGAATTGAAGTCCCATTGGCCGGGCGCAGAGTTTAAGCGCAACGACCGCGCAGCCCGCATCCGGGCGAAGGAGATTTTTTCTTCGGATTCGCGAAAAACTCCTCTTCGGGCCTTCGTGCGCGGATCGCAGTTCCAAATCAAAGTCTGGCGTGCGCTCTTAAAGATCCCCCAAGGCTGTCTCGCAAGCTACGGGCGCATCGCCCGGGCCATTGATGCTCCCACCGCCACCCGCGCTGTGGGAACAGCTTGCGGACACAATACCATCGCATTTTTGATTCCCTGCCATCGCGTCATCCGCGAGACCGGCATCGT
>JBMOHI010000619.1:0-1625 GCA_049317925.1 Terrimicrobiaceae bacterium | reverse complement strand
CGGCGATCAGGCCGCCGCTCAACCGCGTGGCGGAGATGCTTTGTTCCATGCGGTCAAACCATTCCTCACGCGTCTCCAGGTCGTAGTCGTCCACCCCGCGGTGGGTCACATCGAGGGTGCGCCGGACTTGATCGAGGGTCTCCCGGAAGGTGTCGAGATCCTTGACCCGAAACGAGAGACTTTCGAGTTTCACCGTATCCACCGAGTCATCCGGAAAGAGGCCGGATTTGAACTCGTAGAACATGGTCGAGAGCGGAATGAGAACCGATTCGTTTTTACCGCGGAAGGGATCCCAGCGGCCGGAACCACGGCCGCGCATGGGTTGGCCCACGCGCTGCTTGTTCTGCGCGGCCAGAATCTCACGCATGCGTTTGTCCTGCTCGCGCTCATAGCGGACCAGCACCCCCACAACCACGAAGGGTGACTGGTTGATGGTCATGGTCCGCCCAATCACTTCCTTGGGCGAGCGGGCCGGCCAGAGCTTCTTGGCAATATCATCTCCGATTACCGCACTCCGCGAGGCCTGGTCCACATCAACATCGGTAATAAAGCGTCCCGCCGCCAGTTCGTGCCGCGCGACGACAAAATGACCGGGCCAGACTCCGCGAACGCCTTTGCGGTCTGAGCCGAATTCGCTGGCGACCAGGGCACCGTGTCCCATCTCGGGCGATACGTGAGAAACGTTGGGGATGGCCGCCATGATGGCCCGCGCATCCATGAGCGTTCGACCGGGAGAAAGATTCCAAAACTCGAACATGGCATTCGAGATCTCCTTGTTCTGAATGTTCACAAACTCCAGTCCGCCGATCTGCTGCATGAAGGCGCGCGTGCCTTTCTCGATTCCAGCGGTGAGGGCCATCATGGCAATAAGGCTGCTGACGCCCATGACGATGCCGAGCATCGAAAGAATGCTGCGGAACTTGTGCGCGGCAATTTCCCGCAAGCCGGTCTCCAGACAAATGAGAAGGTTCATGGCGCGTATTCCCGGCGGATGCGGCCGTCGCGGATCTCGATCACGCGCTTGGTCACAGCGGCGACTTCGGGGTCGTGGGTAACCAGAACAACGGTTTTGCCGTCGCGATTGAGTTGGCGGAACATTTCCAAAATCATCTCCCCGGTGGAGCTGTCGAGGTTGCCGGTCGGCTCGTCGCCGAAGAGAATGCGGGGGCGATTGACCAACGCACGTCCGATGGCTACGCGCTGGCACTGGCCGCCGCTCAATTGGGTGGGTCGGTTGGCCAGCCGCTCGCCCAGGCCGACCGATCGGGCCACTTCCTCGGCGCGGGCCCGGCGCTCGCTTTTGGAAACGCCGGAATAAATGAGCGGCAGCTCGATATTGCGGACGACGTCCAGTTTGGGCAGCAGGTTGAAGGCTTGAAAAACGAAACCGAGCTCGCGGTTGCGGACATCGGCCAGCATGTCAGCCGAGGCGGAACTGAGATCGCGTCCGCAAATCTCCATGCGGCCGGCAGTGGGAGTATCGAGGCAGCCGAGCAGGTGCATGAGGGTGGACTTGCCACTGCCGCTGGGACCGATGATGGCGAGAAATTCCCCCTCCTCGATGCGAAGGCTCACGCCGTCCAACGCACGGATCTCCTGATCGCCGATGCGGTAGGATTTCTTAA
>JBMOHI010000618.1:0-1633 GCA_049317925.1 Terrimicrobiaceae bacterium | reverse complement strand
CGAGAGCCTGCTTGATACCGGGACAGGTTTTTTTGTCGAAGTCGTCCAGGATCATGACCGCGCCCGCGGGCATCCGCGGCGCGAAGAACTCGAGGGCCCAGAGGGTAGGCGCATGGAGGTCCATGTCGAGATGGACGAAGTGGAAGCGTTTTGCCGGCAGCGCGGCCGCAACGTCCTGGATACGCCCCTTGTGAACCGAAGCGAAGGAAAAGGGACTGAGGAGCTGCCGGACCACTTCCTCGGAAGTGTCGGCGAAGAGTCCTTCATGATTGGCTCCCTCGTTTTGATCGGGCAGATCAAGTGTGCTGTGTCCCTCAAACGTATCCACCGCAAAAAACGCGGCGGGTGCGGGAGCGTGCTTGGCCAGCACCCCGCACAGAAACTCGCTGGTCTTGCCCCGGAACACCCCGGCTTCCAGGCCCACCAGTGATTCCCCGGCAAAGCGGGAGGTGACCGTTTGTATGGCTTGATAGAGATGGTAAAGCCGGTCGTAATGAAGGAGGCCGTCGGCAGAATCCACCACCGCCTTGGCCAACGGGGCAAACTCCTCCTTGGCTCTGATGTCATTGATCAAATCCCAGGAGGCGCCGATGTGCCTCGGCGTGGCGTGATACTCCCGTGAAAGATTCTGATTGCTCTCGATGTAAGTAAGAAACTCCTCGAAATCCTTGGCTTCCGCGCTGCCAAGGAAATGCGCGAGCTTGCCGGTAACGGTATCCGCCCCGAATCCTTTCCGCAGAAAGTTGAGGGTCATTTCCGAAAGAATAATCCAGCGGATTCTCCTGGCCAACAGACCGGTCAGGAGTTCCTCCGCGCCGTCCGCCTTAAGGACATGAACAATTTCCGCCGAGTTCGCCTTGGTCGTCGCCAGCCAGGGAAGCAGGGCTTCGGCGGCCTGACGGGTTCCAATCGACTTCCAGACTTGCTTCAACATTTTGCGGTTCTTCGCCTGGGAGATGAAGGCGTTGAGCTGTTCGCTCTCCGCGAAGAGGCGCAGGATCTTGAGAGCCAGGACGCGGTTTTGGATGATCCAGCGGAACATTTTCATTCAGCAGTGCAGAAGGCGGGCAAGCTGCCGCCCTTGGTCGTTCGCGGAGTTTTGCGAAACCAATTCAGCCAATTCAGGGATGTGGGGTGCCGCATGATTCATGCAGCGCGCCGGGCAGGGGCTCAGCGCACGAGAAATTTCAAAATCCAGGGGATCATCTTCTGGCCTTTTTCCAACCAGTGCCGCAGCCGCTCGATTTTGACCTGGGCGGACTTGCGTTCCTGCGGGGTCATATCGGCGGAGAGTTCCTCCATGCGCTTGATGCGCTCGAGTGCACGGTTCATGCGCGGGCGCAGCTCCTCCTTGAGGAAAACGGTGGCGAAATTGCTCAGATCCAGATCGGCCACATAATGATCGCGCCGGTCGCCCGGGACATAGGCCACCTTGACCGCCCCAAAGGACCGCAAGAGCCGCAACCCCTGGCTGGCCGCACCGAGGCTGATGCCCAGCCGGGTCATGATCTCATCCATGGCCAGCGGCGCAGGCGAGACGAACATCAGGCCGTAGATTTCCCCCACCGACTTCGGCAAGCCGATCAGCTTGAGGAAGTTGATGAACAGCTCAATGGCCTCGACCTCGAGGTCG
>JBMOHI010000617.1:0-1639 GCA_049317925.1 Terrimicrobiaceae bacterium | reverse complement strand
CAGTTGCTCGGTTCGCTGGACCGGCCCAGCGAGGGCTCGCTCACCTATCGCGGACAATCCCTCGCGGACCTGCATGACCCCTCCACCTACCGCGCGGCGGAAATCGGATTTGTCTTTCAGGCTTTTCACCTTCTCCCGACCTTCACCGTGGCCGAGAACGTTCAGATTCCCATGTTCGAAGGCAAACTTTCCCGCAGCGAGCGAGTGGCCCGCGCCCGCGAACTCCTGCACGAAGTCGGCTTGGATCACCGTCTGAATCACTTCCCGTCCGAACTCTCCGGCGGTGAGCGTCAGCGCGTCGCCATTGCCCGCAGTCTGGCCAATAATCCCTCCGTCCTTCTGGCCGACGAACCCACGGGAAACCTGGACAGCGAGAACGCCGCCCACATCGTCGATCTCCTCCTGCAACTCCACCGCGACCGGCACACCACCTTGATTCTGGTCACCCATGATCTCACCATCGCCGCACTGGCCGGGCGCACGCTCCGGATGAAAGACGGCCGCATCGTCCACTCCACTCCCGAACCCGTGGCGGCATGACATTTTTTACCGTCGTTTTTCGCGGCCTCCTGCGCCGTCCGGTGCGGACCGGTCTGACCCTACTCGGAATTTCCATCGGCATCGCCGCCGTCGTCGCACTCGTCGGCATGGCTTGGGGTTATGAGAAAAGCATCGGCCGGCAGTTGGATGTGATCGGCATCGACATGGTGGTCAGCAACATGAGCGGCGGACTCCTGCCCAAGGTCTTCGACGAGTCCCTCCAGGGCCGGGTGGCGGCGTTTCCCCACGTGGCCGAAGTCACCTCCACCCTTATGCTCATGCTCAGCGTCGAGGATGCCCCGCTCATCATGGTGTCCGGCCGCGAGTGGGATAGTTTTACCTGGAAAATGCTGCGGGTCCTCGACGGACGCATCCCGAAGGACGCCACCGAGCGCGCCGTCGTTCTTGGCCGTTTGGCGGCCGAGGGACTCGGCAAGAAAGTCGGCGACACCGTGCAGATTGAGGCCGACGAATTAGAGGTGGTGGGAATCGTGGACGGCCAGGCCGTGGTGGAAAACGGAGCCATCATTCTCGCCCTGCCTCTGCTGCAGGAAGTCACCGGCAATGAGGCCAAAGTCAATTTTCTCAATATCCGCCTCGCCAAGAACACGACGAAAACGGAAATCGCGAGGTTGCGCGATCAGATCAAAGAGATCTTTCCCGAGGGTCGCGCCCTCGAAGCCGCCGAAGTGGTCGGAACCAGCCAGGGCTTCCGCATCGCGCGGGCCATGAGCTGGAGCACAGCTCTGCTGGCCATCATCGTGGGCGTCCTCGGCGTGATGAACACAATGCTCATGACCGTTTTCGAACGCACCCACGAGATCGGTATCCTTCTAGCCGTGGGATGGAAAAAACAGCGCATCATCTGGATGGTCCTTTGCGAGTCCGCCCTGCTCGGACTGCTGGGCGGCATCACCGGCGTCGCCCTCGGTGCCGCCGGATTGAAAATCCTGGAATCCACCACCACCATGCGCGGATTGCTCGAGCCCGATCTGAGTCCGAAGCTCCTACTCACCTCCATTGCCATCGCCGTCGTGGTCGGCGTGATCAGCGGACTCTACCCCGGCTGGCGCAGTTCCCGCCTGTCACCCAGCCGCGC
>JBMOHI010000616.1:0-1641 GCA_049317925.1 Terrimicrobiaceae bacterium | reverse complement strand
CCAAGCCGGATTACCGTCCTGTCGGATTAGACGATGTCGTCGAAGTGCATCGCCAAGTATCCCTGCCCATTTTCTGCATTGGAGGAATCAAACGCGAAAACCTGTCTGAGGTTCTCCGCGCCGGGGCGAAGAGAGTCGTAATCGTTTCAGGAATTCTGCACGCGGCTGACCCCGCCGCCTATTCGCGCGAGTGCCTCGCGGCGATATCCCCGGCGGAAGGCCACGCTACATAGCGCGGCCACCAGACACAGCCACCAGGTTGACGGTTCGGGAATCACACTAAGAATCCAGTTCTGACTGCTGGAGATGCGCGTGGCGTAGATCATTCCGGGACCGGAGACGGCCTGCCAACCTGTGAGCGTATCGGCGTAGTAACCATCTTGATTGTAAATTGACGCCAAAAAGGAATTTTGGAACGGCACATTGGTGAGACCATACGGGCCATCGGCCCATGAGTTAATGCCGGCCAGTTTCCAAACCCCGCCATCAAAAATGAAAACCCCTCCTCCGGAATCCCCGGTCGAATAGGTTCCCTCGTTGACTCCTTCCGTGCCGCTAAAGGTCATACCCAGGAGATTATGACCATAGGCGGCACCACCATCGAAAATCCCTTCAACTTCGTTTTCTCCCCATCGCCTGACTTCATCGCCGGCACCCCACTCCCAGCCTTTGGATGTTCCACTCAAGAACACCTCAGTCCCACGCTGCGTGCCCCGGCCGAACATGACGAGGCTCTTGCCGGCTTCGTTGGTTCCGGTGAAAAGCGGAGCGTAGGTGGAAAACGTGCCACTCACCTGCCAGATCTGCAAATCGCTGCCCTCGGCCGGGTCGTTGTAGGCTGACCCGATCACGTCATAGGTGGTTCCGCCAAAGACGAAATCGGTGGAAGCATTCCCGTTGATGTGCTTGGCCGTGATGAAGTAATTCGGGGCGATGGGAATTCCCGAAACCGAGCCCCAATTGCCTTGAAACTGCCACCCGCTGTTCGCGAGCGGACCCGTCGGGGCCGTAGTGTTAAAACCGGTGCTGCCGGTCGAATAGAAGAGAATGGCGTGACAATTTCCCGCGGCGAGAAGCAGCGAGGCAAGACCGACGGTGAAAAGGCGGGTCATGCGGGGAGGATACCATGGGATTCTCTGTCCGCAACTCACAAAACGCTGGGGCGAGGCCCCTGAAGCGCGGGATCGCTTCCGCGAAAAATCTCGCATATCTTCGTCTCTTCGCTTAAAGGATTAGCAGTTTCACCTCTCACCCTATGATGGCTAGAATTCTTGCCTTGATCGTCCTCTTCGCGGCCCACGCCCAAGCGGTAATCGTTTCGGGGACCGACGGGACAATCAACACGACCGGGACCAATGCCGGTGGCGGATGGGATTATGTCGGTGCAGTCAATGGGGCCGGCGGCATCTATCTGGGTGAATACAACGGAGGCTACTGGGTGCTCACCGCCCGCCACGTCAACGCGGGAACCTTCGTCCTCAGCGGTTCGACCTACAACTACGTCGCCGGCACCGTGGTGGGAATCAACAACGCGGACTCCACTCCCACCGATTTGGTGGTATTCCGCATTGACGCTCAGCCTCCCAGTCTCCCGAATCTTGCTTTGCGCAGTGACCCGGTGACCGCGACGGACAGCGTAAA
>JBMOHI010000615.1:0-1672 GCA_049317925.1 Terrimicrobiaceae bacterium | reverse complement strand
ACGATGGGACACGGAACTTCCGTGCGATAAAACAACGTGGCGGCGTGATTGACGATCTGGTTGAAGCCGCAGGTCGAGAAATCGGCGAACTGCATCTCGACCACCGGCCGCATGCCCTCGATGGCCGCACCGATAGCCACGCCCACGATGGCATCCTCGCTGAGCGGCGCATCCAGCACGCGTCCGGGAAATTTCGCGGCCAGATTTTTCGTCACCTTGAAGGCCCCGCCGAAGGACCCGATGTCCTGCCCGTAAAGAAACACGCGGGGATCGTCGGCCAGTGCCTTGTCGAGCGCGGCCCGGATGGCTTCGAGATAGGTGATCATGCCTCGATGAAATTGTCCGCCAGCCGGGTGTCGGAAATGGCCGACCATTCCTCATCGGCCGGATCGGGAGAGACCTCGCGCTGGACTTTGGCGGCGGTGGCATCGACGTCTTTTTTGGCCTCGGCCCGCCATGCCGCGATTTCCTCCGCGGTGGCCCAGCTTTTTTCGATGGCAAAACTTTCCGCCACCTTCACGCAGTCGCGTCCCATGTGGGAGGCTTTCAACAACGGATCGATGTAGCTGGCGTCATCGTGTTCGCCATGACCGACCAGCCGGAGCAAATCCCCGACGATCATCTGCGGACCACCCCCCTCGCGCGCGGCGCGCACGGCCCCGCCGACGACTTCCAGGCAGGCGGAGAGATCGGTTCCGTCCACCCGGTGCGAAGCGACCCCATAGCCCACCGCCTTGTCGATGAGATCGGCACAGGCAAACTGCCGGTTGGACGGCGTGGAGTAGGCGTATTGATTGTTGGCAATGACCAGCACGAGGGGCAGCTTTTCCACCGCGGCGACATTGAGTCCCTCGTGAAATGCCCCGGTTGAGGTGCCCCCATCACCCAGACAGGTGGCGCCGACCACCCCGGTTTCACCACGCATGCGGCGGGCCATCAGGGCGCCGGAAACAGCCGGGATCATCGCGCCAAGGTGGCTGATCATGGCATAATAGCCCTCGCGCGGGCGGCCGCGGTGAATATTGCCATCGCGGCCGCGCATGGAACCGAGTTGCGAACCAAGATAGGTGCGCAGCGTATCGAGCACGGTGTCACCGAAGGCCATGCGTCCGGCCTGATCGCGGATGAGCGGGGCAAAAATGTCGCCCTTGCGCAGATGGATGCCAACCGAAACGCTGAGCGCCTCCTGGCCGCGTCCAAGGAAGACCCCGCCATGAATGGCCCCGGCCCGGTAGAGGCTGGCAAGCTTTTCCTCCAGAATCCGGGCCAGGAGTATGACCCGGAGGGCTTGGAGATATTCGGTTCGGGTGGGACCGGCTGGCCCGCGGGCGGATGACATCAGACTAGGAATAAGTCAGGGCGGCGGGGGTCTGCAAATCTTTCGTGACCCTCACGGCACCATGGCGGCCCCTCATGTCGAGGGAACTACGCTGCGCCAGAGAAGAAAAAAGATCACCGCCAGGATGATAAGCAGGATGGCCGTCTTGATCTGGGCATAAAACCGCTGGCGCGAAGGCATGTGCAGGCTGCGGTTTTTTCCCCGGCCCCGGCTGGAACCAGACCGTCCCAAACGGGAGGAAATGACCGGGCCGGCGGAGGCGGCGCGCTGATGGTCGCGGGCGCGTTTTTGTTCGGCCTGCGCAGCGATCTCGACCGGCAGCCGCTTGAGTTT
>JBMOHI010000614.1:0-1673 GCA_049317925.1 Terrimicrobiaceae bacterium | reverse complement strand
GGTCAGCGTCAGCGCATCGCCATTGCGCGGGCGTTGTTGAAAAATCCCTCCATCCTCATCCTCGACGAGGCGACCAGTTCGCTCGACTCCGAAAGCGAACATCTCATCCAACAAGCCCTCGATGTTCTGCTGCAAGGGCGCACCGCCTTCATCATTGCGCACCGCCTCTCCACCATCCGCAAAGTGGACAGGATCTATGTGATCGAGGACGGCCGCGTATTGGAATCCGGCACGCATGACGAATTGATGGCGCGCGACGGGGGACGGTACCGGCGTCTGGCGGAAATGCAGTTCGGCCCGGCCGGTCGTGAGAATCAATTACCCGGTGCGCCTGGCCCAACGGAGCTTGGCTGAGCTGGCGCGCGGATTGGCCCGGTTTTCCTCTGCGGTCGGACGAATGACATCTTGGGAAATCTCCGAAAAACTCCCGTCCCGCCTGGCGGCCTCGAAGGCTTTTTTCACCCGGCGATCTTCGCCGGAATGAAAGGTCAGGATGGCCGCGCGGCCGCCGGGATTCAGGCAGCGGGGCAGATGACGCAGCAAGGTGTCCAGCGCGGTGAACTCGTCGTTCACCGCAATGCGCAGGGCTTGAAAAACCCGCCGCACACTTTTGTCGCAATCCTCCGCCGGGATCCTGGGCAAGGCGCTGCGAACGGCCTCGGCCAGTTCGGTGGTCAGCGGGAAACTCCGGCCGGCCAGACGCGCGGCCAGGACTGCGGCGCGGGGTTCGTCGGAGTTTTCGCGCAGCAAGGCCTCCAGCTCTGGCGGGGAGATTTTTGCCAGCAATGCGGAAACCGGTTCGCCTTTGTTGGGGTTCATTCGCATGTCGAGCGGCCCGGGCGTTTTGACGGAGAAGCCGCGGGACGGTGTATCAATTTGCATCGAGGACACTCCGAGGTCGGCAAGGATGCAGTCCGACCCGGTCAAACCTTCCGCGGCGAGCACGCGGGGCAGCCCGGCGAAATTTGCGCGGTGGATTTTAACCACCTCCGGCCCGAAACCCAGCGAACGCAAACGTTCCTCGGTGCGCGGTTGTTCCAGCGGGTCAACGTCGAGCCCGATCAATCGTCCGCCGGGCAGCACGTGCGGCAGAATTTCCCGGGCGTGTCCCCCGTAGCCGAGGGTGCAGTCGACGACGGTTTCGCCGGGTCGGGGTGACAGCGCTTCGAGAATTTCCCGGACCATAATCGGGACGTGCATGCCGGCGGGCGTTTTCCCCGAGGCCAGGACATGGGCCACGGTTTCGGGATATTTTTCCGGGTCGAGTTCCTTGTACTTCTCTTCGAAGCGCCGCGGATTTTTTCCGGCATAGCGCGGGCGGCGCCGGTGCGGTGCCGGGGCCGCGGAATCCTCACTCACAGTTCGTTGTATTTTTTGTTCGACCCCTTGGACTTGGAGACTGGATAGCGTTCCTCGTTGCGGGCCAGCTTGGCCCGCATGGCAGCGGCCAGATCGATCCCGCTGTTATCCGCCAGTTCGAAGAGCAGGATGGCCACGTCGGCGATCTCGGATTCGATTTCGGCGCGGCGTTCCGTGATGCGAAGGTCGGATTGCTCGGGGCTCTGCCAGACGAAATGCTGGAGCAATTCGCCGGCCTCGGCGGTGATGGCGACGGCGAGTTCCTTCGGGTTGTGGAATTGCCGCCAGTCGCGGGCATCGCGGAAGGCGCGAAT
>JBMOHI010000613.1:0-1677 GCA_049317925.1 Terrimicrobiaceae bacterium | reverse complement strand
CCACAGGTTGGGGAACTCAAAACATTCATTTTACTTTTTCTGGCCCTTTTACGGAAACCTTGATCGCCAGTGCCATGCAACAGGTCTGGGTCAGTAATCCACTTTTGCGCTGTGTGATTCGGGATTCCCATATTGCGACGATTTCACCAGCAGACGTCCAATCGCAGGAGCTTCCGATTGTTTGCCTCCAGGCAAGCGGAGGATCCAAACAACGTTATGAACTTGCGGCTCAGAATGCTTGGGAAGGAATGGCTCTCAACATGGTTCCCGAGAAATTATGGGAAGCACTTTTCTCTTATGATTGCTCTGGCTGCGAGATGGTTTTGCGAACCCATCACTCCATTTTAGACGGGATGTCTTGGTTTTCGCTGATCGCGGATTTTCTGAACGCTTGTGACGGCAATTCGCTGGAGATCAAACCATTAAACCCTCCCATGGAGTCTGTGTATGAGGCACACGGAAAGGCCATTGCCGGCCAGGAGCCTTTTGCATTGCAAGCCTGGCTCGATACCAAAGGCACCAGCTACCAGACGCAGCCCATTTTTACCCAGATGGTTTTGACCCGCCTGTCAAAGAATCTGCTCGATCAACTGAAAGTCCGCTGCGGAGAACGAGGGGTGACCGTGCATGGAGCACTCATGGCTGCCTATCTACTGGCTACAGATAATGCTCTGCCAAAGCTCTATTCCGACATTTCCACCCGTCGATTTTGTGAACCCCGTCTGAGCCCGACATATCCCGGCGTCTATATCGGCCAAGTCGTTTGGGAAACATCGGCCCCGAAGTCAGAGGGGTTTTGGGAGAGTGCAGCAAGGCTCTTGCGTGAGCTCAGAGAGCGTATTGAAGCCGGAGTCCATCTTTCTTCCAATGAAGAGTGCAGTTCGACATCGGTGGGGCCTGAAATCCTGAATATTACGAATATGGCTCCGCCGGACTTTCCCAAAGGGAAGTTCTCCCTTGAATATGCCTCGCTGTATTTTGCGATAGGCAACTCTCCTGAGGTGCCCAGTTTCCCTGTTGTTTTTTCGATCATGACCATCAACGGCATATTGAACTTACAGTTTAACTATCATCAAAACTTCTGGACCCGCGCGCAGGCTCAAAACATTCTCAGCAAACTGGTCGATATCCTCGCGGTGGAGGGAGCTGGACTGCCTGTAGAAAGAGTTGAACGGACTCATGATTACCGGCCACGAGAGCGTTGGCGGCACACGGAGAATGTCCCCATGGATCAAGAGAGTCCACCATCTCCTTCGCGTCTCGCCGGCGAACACTATCCTCGTGGATAACGTCCTCAACACTCTGGACACCCCGAGCGGTTCGCCACCAGCTGATCGCAAGGCTTGTCGGCAAGGGCACGCGGTCGAACGTGCCGCCGCCCGCGACGTAGCCGCCGCCCTCGGGATTGGCACTTAGGCAAGCGACGGCCGAGCGGGGCGGATCACGAGGAGCAACCGCCGGAGCTGGTCGGGCTTCATGCAGCCCAACCGTGGAGGTGCCGGCCGGAAGGAGCTGGCCCTTCCCGGCGGTATCCACCCGCCGGGGGAAAACCACACCGGGAGCGGGACGGGCTGCGCTCGGCACTCGGAACGTGTAGGAATAGCCACCGTACCGCTCAACCCGGCAGGACAGCAACCGAGGCACCCATGCGCGACGCACGCGACGATTGGCGACGAT
>JBMOHI010000612.1:0-1678 GCA_049317925.1 Terrimicrobiaceae bacterium | reverse complement strand
GTGCCGCACCGCCGCGATTTCGGCACCATGCGGTTGTTGATTGATGCGATCAATAAAGCCGAGACCGAAACCGAACGCGCCCCGCTGGCCGACGTCGCCACGACGCAGCACATGTAGGCGGTTTCAGGTGTAGGTTTTTGGAGAATTACTTGCTGCCGGGTTTGACGGCGGGGAGGGCGGCGAGGTCGGGGGGGAGGTTGTCCGCTTCGAAAGTCTCGACGTTCATTTGCACGAGGGAGACGAAGGGGCAGCCGAAATCCGGCAGAGTTCCGCCGCTGCGGTCCACAATGGAGCCGGCCGCCACGACGATGCCGCCGTGGTCGCGGACGATCTGGATGGTTTCCTGCACCCGTCCGCCGCGGGTGACGACGTCTTCGGCCACCAGAAAGCGTTCGCCGGGGGTGATGGTGAAGCGGCGCATGACCAATCCTCCTGTGCCGTCTTTCTCGGCAAAGATGTGGCGTTTGCCCAGGTGACGGGCGATTTCCTGTCCGACGATGATGCCGCCGACGGCGGGGGAGATGACGGTGGTGGCGTCGTAGTCTCCGAGTTTGTCGGCGAGCAGGCCGCAGACCTGGGCGGCGATGGCGGCATCCTGCAGGAGCAACGCGCATTGGAAAAATTCACGGCTGCGGAGGCCGGAGCGCAGAATGAAATGGCCGTGAAGGAGGGCTCCGGTCTGGCGGAAGAGATCGAGGACGTTGTCGGTCATTGGTCAATAGTCATTGATTCACAAAAGTGAGTCCGTTTTTCTGGCGTTCGAGGAATTCTTTGGCGAGTTCGCGGTAGGCTTCGGCGCCAGGGCCGGTGGGGTCGTGTTCGAGAATCGTGCGGCCGTGGCTGGGGGCTTCGCCGAAACGGACAGTGCGGGGGATGAGGGTTTGGAAGACGACCTCTTGGAAATGGTCGCGGACTTCCTTGACCACGGCGGGGTTCAGGTTGGTGCGGGCATCGTACATGGTCATGACGAGGCCGGCGAAGCCGAGGTTTGGGTTTGCGCCGGAGGCGCGGATGCGTTCCATCACTTCGACGAGCCGGGCGAGTCCCTCGAGAGCGTAGTATTCGCATTGAATCGGAATAAGGAGCTCATCGGCGGCGGCGAGGGCGTTGGACATCCAGATGCCGAGGGAAGGGGGGCAGTCGAGGAAGGCGTAATCGTATTGACCGGACGTGCGGAGAGGTTCGAGGACGCGGCGTAGTTGCAGGAGGGGTTCGTCCATGCGGGCGACTTCGATCTCGGCACCGGTCATGTCGATGTCGGCCGGAATAAGGGAAAGATTCGCGATGCGGGTCGGGGCGATGAGGTCGGCGGCGGCGCGCTCGCCGATCATGGCCTGGTAGAGCGATTGGCCTTGAAGTTCGGCGAGACCGAGGGCGCTGGTGGCGTTGCCTTGCGGGTCGATGTCGGCGAGGAGAACGCGGGTGCCGCGTTCGGCGAGGGCGGCGGAGAGGTTGACGGCGGTGGTGGTTTTTCCCACTCCGCCTTTCTGGTTGGTGACGGCGATGATTTTCACAGGGGGCGGTTTGAGTAGTAGGCGAGGAGGCCGTCGACGACGGCGTCGGCGTATTCGCGGTAGATGCTTTTGCGCTGGACGCCGCCGAAGTTGCGGCGTCCGTCGTAGTCCCCGGCCTGGATGCGGGCGAAGACGTTGCGGCTGTTCATGACGTAGGGTTCGAC
>JBMOHI010000611.1:0-1687 GCA_049317925.1 Terrimicrobiaceae bacterium | reverse complement strand
GCGATATGGCGTCCGCGCACGGCAAACTTCGGATATTGGATCGTCTTCTCCGCGATTTGCAGTCGCGAGGGACGCGACTTGAGCGGCGATCCGTCGCGTCCCCAAGCGAGACGGACTTTCAGTTTTTTGGCCCGCGCCGTCAGATAGGGCAGGTCGAATTTGAAAAGGTTGTGCCCTTCGATCACATCGGGATCGCGTTCCTGAATCGTCCTGGTCAACCATTCGAGGGCGGAGCGCTCGGACTCAGCCGATCCGTTCTCAATCACCACGATTTCCTCCCAGCCGGAGCTGTCGCTCACGGCGATGGCCGTAACCGCGTCGCGCTCCGCGCTGGAAAACTCGAACCCCTCGGTGGAAGCCGTCTCGATGTCGACCTGCAAACGGCGCAAATCCTCGAAGGCCATCCCTTTGAAAAGCGTGCGGCCGGAGGACGTCAGGTATTGCTGCACCGGATCATTGATGGCGAAAACCGCTCCGGATTTTTGCAATTCAGCCCGTCCGCTCTGAAAGCTCAGCCAGTCGGATGCTTTCACGAGATGGTTTAAGGAAGCGTCGCCCGCCAAAGGTTCGCCGGTCGCGGTATTCCAGAAATACGGAGAAAACTCTTCGCGCCGGACCGCGGTCGATCCGTCCGCCTCACGGACGTAAACCTCGGCGAGATTCGGTTCGGAAAACTCCACCGCCACGATGTTCTCCGTAGGGTCGAAGCCGAAAAGCTGTTGATTGTCCGTGAACTTCATTTTAACGCAGCGAAGCGAGCGCGAGTTCGATGGGATGATCCTGCCGTGTGCGATCAAGGAAGAGACTGACCTTGCTGTAACCGGCCTCCTGCAACATCCGCAGCGCCTCGTCGAAACGGTCGCCCACCCGCGCCGGACGATGGGCATCTGCGCCGATGACCACGGGGATGCCGCGTTCCTGCATCATCCGGAGCTGGGCCGGGCCGGGATTCATTTCCGGCAGGGCTTTGTTCAGACCGCTGGTGTTGAGTTCCATGGCCACGCCGGTGGCGGCGATACGGTCGAGGGCGCGTTCGATAAAGGGCTGGATGCGCGGGAACAGCCACTCGTCGGGTGCGTCGTTTTTGATCAAGTCCGGATGGGCCAGCGTGTCGTAGAATCCGCTTTCGGCGGCGCGGGCCAGGTGATCGTAGTAGATCTGCTGATACGCAAATGCATCGCCCGTGTGATAGATGCGCCGGTAGTCCGCGACATGGTAATGGACCGAACCCAGCACGTGATGTAACGGCGCGCGGGCGTGGAGTTTTTCCAGCCAGGGTTCGACACCGGGATAGTAGTCGCTCTCCAGACCGAGCCGCACATCCACCCGGCCCTGCCAGGCTGCGCGGGCGCGGGCGACGAGTTCGACATAATGGTCAAATTCCTCCGGGGCCATGCGCACGTCGGCGGAGAATCCATCCGGCAGCGGGCAATGACAGGTGATGATGAGGCCCTTCAGACCGCGGCGTTCCGCAGCGGCGGCATATTCCTCCGGTTCGCCGGAGGCATGCTTGCAAAGCGGAGTATGACTGTGGGTTTCGTAGAGAACGGGTGTGGACATTGAAAGGTTGAGCAACTTTCGCCGAACGGCCTAGGAATCCATAGAAGAATTTTCCCTCCCGGACCGGTGCCGCGGGCAGGATTCAGGGATTCGTTCCGATGAGCAATTCGACCGTGGTGCCTCGTTC
>JBMOHI010000610.1:0-1693 GCA_049317925.1 Terrimicrobiaceae bacterium | reverse complement strand
TCTCAACTCTCAACGCTCAACTCTCAACTTCCGCGTTTCGCAAAGCGAAAAAGTTCGGTTTCTCTGACCGTCAACTGGCCTTTCTCACGAAAAGCACCGAGCCCGAGATCCGCACGGCCCGCAAGGCTGCAGGGGTCGTCCCGACTTATCGACTGGTCGATACCTGCGCGGCCGAATTCGAGGCCTACACCCCGTATTATTACTCGACCTACGGCGACGAGGACGAGACGCGGGCCAGCGACAAAAAGAAAGTCCTGATTCTCGGCGGCGGACCCAACCGCATCGGCCAGGGCATCGAGTTTGACTACTGCTGCGTCCACGCCGCCTTCGCCCTCAAGGAACTCGGCTGGGAAACGATCATGGTGAACTCGAATCCCGAGACCGTTTCCACCGATTACGACACCAGCGACAAGCTCTACTTCGAGCCACTTACGCTGGAGGATGTCCTGAATATCTACGAGCGCGAGCGGGCTGACGCGGTCATCGTCCAATTCGGTGGACAGACCCCGCTCAACCTCGCCGCCGGACTCTCCGCCAACGGCTGCACCATCATCGGCACGCAACCCGCCTCAATCGAAATGGCGGAGGATCGCAAGCACTTCGCCGCAATGTTGAGCAAACTCGGTCTCAAGCAAACCCAGGGGGCCACCGCCACCAATGAGAGTGAAGCCGTCGCGGTCGCCGCGGAAATCGGCTACCCCGTGCTGGTGCGGCCCTCTTTCGTCCTGGGTGGCCGCGCCATGCAGATCGTTCACACCGAGGAGGAACTCCATCACTACATGCGCACGGCGGTTGAGGCCAGTCCCGAGCGCCCGGTGCTGGTGGACCGTTTCCTCGAGGACGCCACTGAGGTTGACGTGGATTGTATCTCCGACGGCGAAACGACCGTCATCGGCGGGGTGATGGAACACATCGAACAGGCCGGCATTCACTCCGGCGATAGCGCCTGCGCCATCCCGAGCTTTTCCCTTTCGGCCCCGGTTCTCGAAACGATCAAGAGCGCGACCAAAGCCATGGCCCGCGAACTCGAAGTTCGTGGTCTCATGAATGTGCAGTTCGCCATCAAGGACGAGGAGGTCTATGTCCTTGAGGTCAATCCCCGCGCCTCCCGCACGGTGCCTTTCGTCAGCAAGGCCATCGGTGTTCCCCTGGCCAAACTCGCGGCCAAGGTCATGGCCGGAGAGAAACTCGCGAAGCTCGGCTTCACCGAGGAGATTGTGCCGAAGCATTTTTCGGTGAAAGAAGCCGTCTTCCCCTTCATCAAATTCCCCGGCGTGGACATCACCCTCGGACCCGAAATGCGTTCCACCGGCGAGGTCATGGGCATCGATGCCGACCTCGGCCTCGCCTACGCCAAGGCCCAGATGTCGGCCCAGCCCGCCCTGCCGGTGGAGGGCAATATTTTCATCAGCGTAAAGGATTCCGACAAGGCCGCCGTCGTGCCCATTGCGAAGGAGTTTTCCGAACTGGGTTTCACCATCCACGCCACCGGCGGCACGGCAAAAATTTTCCGCGAGGCCAAGATTCCGGTGCAGCCGCTTTTCAAAATCCACGAAGGACGTCCCAACATTCTCGACCTGATCAAAAACGGCGAGATGCACTTCATCATCAACACCCCCAGTGGCCAGCAGCCGCGCAAGGACGAAGTCGCCATCCGCAGCGCCGCCGTGGCCGCCCGCGTGGCCACCATGAC
>JBMOHI010000609.1:0-1694 GCA_049317925.1 Terrimicrobiaceae bacterium | reverse complement strand
CTTGATGGAATTGCTGGAGAATGTGGGGATGCGTTCCGAATTCTCCCAGAGCGCGCTGCAATTCCTCCTGCCACTTTTTCTGCGGAACGTCCTGGGCCATGATGACACCGCGCGAGCCCCAGGCGTTTTCGGAAAATCCGCTGATCTTAAGGATGAGGGCGCGTTGTTTCTGACTGAAGCGGCCGACTTCGTCCCAGGAATGCGTTTCCAAACGCGGCAGGACGGCGTGGCGCGGGAGGGGCTCGGGGTCAACCAGCCACGTATAGGGGATCACCTTGCGCAGGGCCAGCCAGGTGCGCTCGCCGAGCTCGCGCCGCCAAAAATCTTCCAGCGGTTTGAGCCAGAAGAGGGCGAACCACATTTTCTCCTCGAGGGCGGGTTTGAAAGGCGGGGTCACCGCGAGTTCACCGGCGAGGTGCTTTTCGCGGAGCTGGGCGAAGCAGGGGACGTTGGCCAGATCGAAGAGTTCGAAAAAGCGATAGACGTTTTGTTGCCAATCCGTGCGCGTTTCCCCATCGAGAACGCGCCAATTTCCAAGAGTGGAACGGGAGGCGTTGAGTCGGGCCGCCAGCCATTCCATCTCCGGCCGGTAGGTCGAGGCCTCGTCGGAAACCACGATGTCGCCGCCGGGGAGGATCGAGGCAAAGCCGTCGAGCATGCCCTCCGCCCCGCCGAGAATGGTCGAGCCATTCTGCGCGTAAATCTGTCCCAGCCAGGCGGTGAGCCCGATGCCGCCGGGAACGTTGTCGAGTTCTGCAATGATGAAACCGTCGGGGGTCAGAACCAGATCGGGCCGCAGCACAGCGGGCATTTCCATAGCGAGAGATTTTTCCCGCTGCAGGGCGACGAGTTCAGCGGGTTTGCCGCGGTCGAGGAGGTCGGCGATCCAGGCCTGCTCGCGGCCGCTGACGCTGAAGCGGTACAATTGATTGCAGGCCCGGACGAACAGCGTGAGGCGGTAGCCGAGCTTGTCCAGTTCCTCCGCCAGTTTCTCATCCAGCGGGAACGCATCAGGGGAAACCCGCCAAGATTTCTCGTGAAAAAGCCCGCCCTCAGGGAGGGCGGCTTGGATCGCCTGCGCGCGCTCCAGTTTTCCGGTGCTCATGCGAGAATCTTCAAAGCCAGCCGGACAAGCTCCTCGGTCGGCGGGGTGCCGCTGTTTCCCGTGAGGGCCTGCTTGACCGCCTTGTGCGCCTCGATCTGTTTGTAGCCGAGTGAGATGAGGGCCAGCACGGCATCGTGCACGGCCTGATCGCGCGGGCCGGGGGCATTTTCCGCGCTGGCGGCTTCCCATTCCGCGGCGATACCCACTTTGTCCTTCAGTTCGAGCACGACGCGTTCCGCCGTTTTTTTGCCGACACCGCTGATGCGGGAGATGGCGGCGATGTCACCGGCCACCACCGATGCCTTGAACATTTCGAGGCTCATGCCGCTGAGGATGGCCAGGGCGAGTTTCGGGCCGACGCCGGTCACGTGATTCATGAGGAGGCGGAAGAGGTCGCGTTCGCCCGCGCTGGAAAATCCGAACAGAATGTGGGCGTCCTCGCGAACGACGAGGTGAGTGAGAATTTTTACCGGAGATCCCGGGGCCGGCAGCCGATCAAAACTTGATAGGGGGATCATCACGTGATACCCCACGCCGTGGACATTCACGACGATCTGCGTGGGGAGAGCCTCCGCCAACACACCTTCCA
>JBMOHI010000608.1:0-1695 GCA_049317925.1 Terrimicrobiaceae bacterium | reverse complement strand
TTTCTGTTGTTCGGGAATACCATAGGCACGTTCCTCAGGTGCGATTCTTCTCGGCGCCTGTGTTTGATTACAAACATTGAAAATGAAGTAACCACGGTGACGAAAGTAGTAGCAGTGCGGTGGGGCAGCAAATACGGACACAGGAAAGCGCGGGGATAAACCGGATTGGAGTTGGGAATGAAAGTAGAAACCAATAGGGACACAGCACTTTTCAATCAAACAGGTTGTGGGTACAGGAATTTGCTGTCCAGTGGTGGCTAAATTCGCCTTGATCTGAATTCGGGGGCAATATGCTGTGCCCCCAAGCGATCGTCTTGCGAAACGCTAGGTTTTCATTTTTAGGGCGGCATGCAAAAAATCTTTCTTGTTTTATCGGAAGTTTAACGGCATATTAACGGCAATACCAACAGCCAATAAACTGCCGATAACATGCCCCAGAACTCTAAATTCTCGCCTAAATTCACGATCACCCCGAAGATTGCCAACTGCCTGATGCGTATCGAGGCGGCGAAACAAGCCGTGCAGGATTTACCGATCACGCCTTCCGTTCTGGCGACGCTGCGAGAAACGGCGCGACTCTTTTCCACCCATTATTCCACGATGATTGAAGGCAACCGGCTGACACAGGAACAAGTGTCGAAAGTGATCGAAGATAAGCAGCATTTTCCAGGCCGTGAGCGCGACGAAAAGGAAGTGCTTGGCTATTACGCTGCGCTGGAAAAATTAGAGAAGCTGACCGCTTCGCAAAGTGCCGTGACGGAAACGCATATCCAAACTCTGCATGCGCTGGTGATGGCCGAAGGCCGCAAGAAGATAAAGCCCGCGCCTTACCGTGACGGGCAAAACGTCATCCGTGATAGCCGCAGCCGTGGCATCGTTTACATGCCCCCAGAGGCTAAGGACGTGGCAAAGCTGATGAAGGAAATGGTGGCATGGGTTGCCGCCACCGAGCGCAAAGAATTGCCATGCCCCATCCGCGCCGGTATCGCGCATTATGAATTTGCCACCATCCACCCGTATTACGATGGCAACGGACGCACGGCGCGGCTTATCACGACGCTTATTCTGCATCTAGGCGGATATGATCTGAAAGGCTTAACCTCGCTGGAAGAATACTACGCCCGCAATCTTGGCGCATATTACGAAGCCCTTACCATCGGCCCATCGCATAACTATTACGAAGGCCGCGCAAAATCCGACATCACGAAATGGGTGGAGTATTTCTGCGAGGGGATGGCCGATAGTTTCGAAAGCGTCAAACGCCGCGCACAAGAAGCTGCTGGCAGTGGGGCGCAAGATCGCTCCCCCGCGCTGCGCCGCCTTGACCCACGCCAGCGCAAAGCTCTTGAATTATTCCGCGACAGTAACAACATCACCAGCCGTGACATCGAAGCCCTGTTTGGAATCTCCCAACGCGCCGCCCGCAACCTGCTTACCGCATGGGTGGATAGCGGCTTCCTCGCCATCGCTGACCCCGCGAAGAAAAGCCGCAAGTATGGGCTGGCGTTAGATTATCAGGCTATCATAGAACCATAAATGAAGAACCAGCATTTTTAATCAAACAGGTCGTGCGGACAAGAAGTTGCCGTCCAGTGGTGGGTGAATTCGCCTTGATCTGAATTCGGGGGCAATATGCTGTGTCCTCAAGCAATCTGCAATCTGCAATGTGCTGTGTCCCCAAGCATCCCCAAGCAT
>JBMOHI010000607.1:0-1695 GCA_049317925.1 Terrimicrobiaceae bacterium | reverse complement strand
GTGGACGTGCGCAAACGGCAGGCCGAACTGGCCGGTCATCCCCGCGCGGGACTTGACGCGATTCTCACCATTCCCTTGGCGGGAGATGAGAAGTTTTCCGAGGAAGAAATTCAGCAGGAATTGGACAACAACGCCCAAGGCATTCTCGGGTACGTCGTGCGCTGGATTGACCAGGGCGTCGGCTGTTCCAAGGTGCCGGATATTAATGATGTCGGCCTGATGGAAGACCGCGCCACCCTGCGCATTTCCAGCCAGCATATCGCGAACTGGCTTCATCACGGCATTTGCTCCGCGGCCTGTGTCACGGAAACCCTGCAGCGCATGGCGGCCGTGGTGGACCGGCAGAATGCGGGAGATCCTGCTTATCTTCCGATGGCTCCCCATTTTGACCGCAGCGTCGCCTTTCAGGCCGCGCACGATCTGGTGTTCAAGGGTTGCGAGCAACCCAATGGCTACACCGAGCCGATCCTGCACGCCCGCCGCCGCGAGGCTAAAGGCCGGGAGGCCTGATAATTCTTTCGACGGCCGGTTGCGCCATGGCTTGCGGTTGATAGTCTATATCCCATGCAAACTCCCGACTTCACTCCTGTCACCGGTTTCAGCCGCCGTTCCGCCCTCCGCCTAGGTCTCGGTTCCATCGCCGCCGCACTCTTCGCCAAGTCCTGGCAGGGTCAGGCTTTTGCCCAGACCCCTGCCGCGCCCGCACCAACGGGGCCCTACACTCTGCCGCCGCTGCCTTATCCCTATGAGGCGCTGGAGCCGAACATCGACACGTGGACCATGCAGATTCACCACGACAAACACCACAAGGCCTACGTCGATAACGCGAACCGGCTCCTCGTCGATCAACCCGAACTGGCCAAGCTCTCGCCCGAGGATTTGCTGAAGAATCTCGATAAGGCACCCGAAGCGATCCGCACCGGCTTGCGCAATAATGTGGGCGGACATGTCAATCACTCGCTCTTCTGGCAAATGCTGTCTCCCAAGGGCGGCGGAAAACCCACCGGGGACATCGCCGCGGCCATCGAGAAAAAATTCGGCTCCTTCGAGGATTTTCAAAAGCAGTTCAACGAAGCGGCCACGAAGCGATTCGGCAGCGGCTGGGCCTGGCTTGTGCTGAAGGACGGCAAGCTCGAGATCGTTTCCACAGCGAATCAGGACGCGCCAATCATGGACGGACAGAAGGCCCTCCTCGGCCTCGACGTCTGGGAGCACGCTTATTATTTGAAATACCAAAACCGCCGCCCCGACTACATCACGGCTTGGTGGAATCTGGTGAACTGGGATTTTGTGAACGAACAGTTCGCCAAGGGTTGAGCAACTCCTGAGTTTAGGATGCAAGGGCCTGCATCACTCCAGGGAATCACTGGTCGCCCTGTTGCGCTTGGTCGATGAGCGTGGCCGGGAGCTGCTTTTCCGTTCGCGCTCCGAGTTTCTGCAGTTCGGTCACGCGACGGACGAGGTTGCCGCGTCCGGTGCTGAGACGCGCAAGAGCCCGGTCGTAGGATTCCCGCGCTTGGTCGAGGCGGTCGCCGATGTCCTGCAACGATTCGGCGAAGAGCACAAACTGGTCGTGCAGATTTCCCGCCTGCCGGGCGATCTCGAGCGCGTTGAGGGTTTGCTTGTGGCGGCGCCAGACACTCTCGATGGCCCGCAGCGTGACCAGCAGGGTGGAGGAGGAAATGAGCACGACGT
>JBMOHI010000606.1:0-1697 GCA_049317925.1 Terrimicrobiaceae bacterium | reverse complement strand
ATTGTTGGAGCGGAACTTTTAGCGCTATGCTGTGTTGTTACGATAACAGGATAGCCTCCGTGTCCGCGCATAGGCTCAGTTGTGTTTTTCGTGCCTGGCGTAGCTGGAACGGCTAATTTCCGTGACTTAAGGAAAGTGGATGGATCGCCAGAAACTACTCATGATCTTTGGAGGCGCCTTCGTCGCCGCCGCGTTGCTGACGTGGTTTCTCTACTCGCAAACCATTGCTCCGAAGAAGGAGAAGATGGTGACAGTTCTGGCGGCGACCGCCGACCTGCCGGCGGGAACGCGAATTCAGAAAGTCCATTTAAAGAAGATCTCGATCCCGCAATCGACCGCGCCGCGGACGACGCTGGCCGAGGAGGCTTTGGCGCTGGACCGGGCGCTGCTGTATCCAGTGACGCAGAACGAGGCGATTCTCTCGACGCGGCTATCGAGCGTGACGGGGGCCGACGGCATCGCATCCCTGATTGAGCCCGGCAAACGCGGCGTGAGCGTTTCGGTGGCCGATTCGGCGAGCGCGGGCGGGTTGATTCAACCGCGGGCGCATGTGGATGTGTTGTTCACGAAAACGGGCTCGATGGCCGAGGCTGTGACCTCAACGGTGCTTGAGGATGTGATTGTGTTGTCGATCGGACGGAATGTGGAAGCGCCAGGTGCGGTGGCGGCGGGCGGAACCGCTGCCGCGGCGGCTCCGGCGCCGTCGACGGGAAACCGGTCCGTGACGTTGCTGGTAACGCCGGAAGAGGCGCGGGTTCTGGAGTTGGCGAAGAACCAGGGCAAGCTGAGCCTCTCGTTGAGGAATCCCAAGGATACGGCGAAGAGCGAAGAGGTGCTGTCGGCGACGTCGGAAACCATCGATCCGGGGTTGATGGTGCGGACGGCGAAGGCGAGAGCGATGAGTTCCGGCCGGATGATTTCGCGTCCGGCGATGAACATTCCGAACTTAAAAGATGACAAGGCGTGGGCGGCGTTGGTCGGGGAAGAGCCGATGCAGCGTCCACCGGCGCCGCCGAAGCCCGTCGTGGAGAAGAAGGAACCGCCGAAGCCGCGGGCGGTGATTGACGTCTTCCGTGGGGACAAACACGTGCAAGTGACTTTTCAGGATTAAGAGCAGCCATCCCCAAACCACACATGAAAAATATTCGTCCTCTCCTCCAACTGGCGGTTTTGAGCGTAGCCGCCTTCCCAGTGGTGGTTCCCGCTCAGACCGCCCGGCCCGCGAATTGACGTTGATTGTCGGGCGTGGCGAATTGTTGCAGTATTCAAATGATATTAAGACGGTGGCGACCTCAGAACCGAAGATCGCGGACGTATCCGTTGTTTCTCCCCGCGAGGTGATGATTAACGCCAAGGGTCTGGGCAAGACCACGATCATTGTCTGGGAGGCGGGCGGGCCGCCGCGGCGTTACAACGTCAGCGTGCAACCCGATTCGATGGATTTCGATGCGGTGAAGAAGGCCGTGACGGAAGCGATGGCGGGCGGGACCGTGGCCATTACGGGGAACATTGAGACCGTGGTGCTGAGCGGGAAGGCCGACAGCGTGGCGGCGTCGAAGAAGGCCGAGGCGATTGCATCGACGTACGGCAAGCGGGTGGTGAATCTGATACAGACGCCGCCGCCGCCGGAGCCGCGGCAGGTGATGCTGGAAGTGAAGTTTGCGGCAATTGACCGGATTGCACTTTCCGAAGTTGGT
>JBMOHI010000605.1:0-1700 GCA_049317925.1 Terrimicrobiaceae bacterium | reverse complement strand
AGCCAAAGGCTGGACCGTCGTGGACATGAAGGACGACTGGAAGCAGGTCTTTGCCGTCGAGAGCAAGTAGGCCGCAAGCCGCCAAGAAACGCGGTTGGAACTTTCTTCGAGATACGGTAGGGTTCCGACCATGACACCGTTTGCGCCGCTCAATCGAATCACGGTTGATCCCGCTGTCATGTCCGGGCATCCCTGCATTCGTGGAATGCGGGTGACCGTATCGAATGTGCTTCGCCTGCTGGCCGCGCACCACGATAAGACGCGCATTTTGGAAGCGTATCCCTGCCTCGAGGCGGAAGATATCGACGCCTGTTTGGAATACGCCGCCCTTCTCGCCAACGAAAGCGAAGTCGCTGCCAGTGCGTGACGCTTCTCATTGATATGAACCTCAGCCCGGAATGGGCTGAATTTCTCAAGGCGTCGGGACTGGAGGCCGTCCATTGGTCACGTTTGGGTGAGGCAAACGCCACTGATCAAGAGATTTTCGCCCGTGCCCGGATGGAAGGCTGGTCGATTCTGACCCAGGATTTGGATTTCTCCCAGATTCTCTTCGAGACCGCGGCGAGTGGCCCCAGCACGATCCTGCTTCGTCTGGGAGATGAGTTGAGCCTTGAAACAAGGCAGCGCGTTGCAAAAATCATCCGGCACTGTCAGTCAGAAATCGTCTCCGGGGCTCTCTTGGTGATTGATGAACACAAAGCCCGTTTGCGCAAGCTGCCCATCGCGTCGTAACCTGGTGCGATTCCGCTACCGTAGCGGGCGGAGTCCCCTTGCGCGTTTGGGACTTTTCTTATCACCCGTCCTCACTTAGGATCTCCGTTATGCAGCAGGAAACCTTATCCGAGCACATTTGGATTGATCCCGCTCGTTGTGGCGGGAAGCCCTGCATTCGCGGCCACCGCATCTGGGTTTCCTTGATCCTCGATCTGCTGGCAGATGGCGTCAGCTTCGAGGAAATCCTCGCGGACTACCCCGGCATCACGGTGCAAGACATCCAGGCCTGCATCGCCTACGGCTCGGAGATGGCCCGCGAACGTTACGTGGCCGTTCCCCTCGAACCGGCGGCGTGAGGTTCAAACTCGACGAGAATCTTGGTTCGCGCGGAAAAGCCGGCTTGGTGGCCGCGGGCCACGATGTGTCCACTGTCCCGGAACAACAGATGCAGCAAGCACCCGACAGCGAACTGATTCGCGTTTGCCGCGAGGAAGATCGATGCCTGGTCACGCTGGATATGGATTTTGCCTCGCCGCTTCAATATCCCCCCGCACAGTATTCCGGCATAGTCGTGCTGCGTTTTGCCGGCCGCATTACGGCCTCCGCGATTGATCTTTTACTTCGGACCTTGGTCGAAGGTCTGCGCAAAGAGGAGGTAACGGGAAAACTTTGGATCGTGGAGCCAGGGCGCATTCGCGTGCATACTACCTGAAGGATCAGATAATAGACACAGGTTGGAATGTGGCGGATCGTTTGCGCTGCATGCCCGGACTTTTTCTTTGATTCGCCCGGCGGCTCAGATCTTCGCTACTCTTCGGTTGTGCCCTCTGTGGCCTCTGTGGTTAACTTCCGAATTTCCGCTGCCATGTCCCTGATTCACTGACTCTGATGCCTACGCTCGACTGGATTGGAAAACCGGCTGTTGTCCGTCATCACGCGGAAGTTCCCTTTCGGCTGCTGGAAGAGGTTCCCGCGCTTTCCTGCCA
>JBMOHI010000604.1:0-1701 GCA_049317925.1 Terrimicrobiaceae bacterium | reverse complement strand
GGCCGGTGATGGGTGTTGACCACGAATCGTTCCACGCCGAAGGCACGCAGGTGATCAAAGGCAAAGGTGATGAGCGGTTTGTGGAAAACCGGCACCAGCGGTTTCGGGCGTTCGGCCGTGAGGGTCCGCAACCGCGTGCCCAAGCCGGCACCAAGGACGAAGCCCGTCCCGATTTTTGCGCTCACACTCAGGGTCTCTCGACGAGCCTGACATCGTCGAAGTAGACCTCGCCTCCGGGCGGAAGAGTGAAACTCAACTGCAATAGGGAGCTAGTCGCCTCCTTCAAGTCCTGCAGTTCCTTATCCTTCAGCACCACGCGGAAATCTTTCTTCACCTCGGCCCATTGGGGGCCGGCGGAGAAGCGGATCGTGTCGAACTGTTCTTCCCGAGCCTCGTTGGTCTGAACCGTCGCCGATCCACGTTCGCCTCTGACCACCTTGGCCTCGCTGAGTTTCTTAAATCCCGTCCACCCGAGAAAGACGACTCCGTCGTTGGCCCGCCCCTTGACCTTGAAGGTCAGAGTGTAGTTCGTGTTCGTCTTGAGCCGGAAACGTCCGAGCTGGCGCAACATAAAGTAGCGGGCCGGCGCACCCGACAGAATCTGCTCCGAAGTGCCCCAAAAATTCGGCGTCTTAAGGTCAAAGCCCGGAAACCCCTGGCTGAAATTCGCGGGCGCGGGCATGTATTTATTGGTCGAGGGAAAATAGCCCGCCTTCAAACAACCCAGACCCTCCGGTGGCAGAGCATTCTTGTCGTCCGCATCCTTAACAACGGTAACGTATCCGTAGAAGTTCCCCCGTTTGAGTCCGTAATCGACGTCCCACCCCGAGGGCACGGCCAGCGGAGGCGTTCCCGCGTCCCCTTTCAATTCCACCGGCGCACCGAATTTTGGTTCGGTCTTACTTCCGGTATTCAGCACCGAAGCAATACGTCCGTTGGTTTTGCCCACCACCAAATCGAACAGACCATCGCCATTAAGGTCACCGGTCGTGACTGTGCTGATTCCGCCGAAACTCAAAGGACTGCTGCCTCCGCTGATAAACGAAGCAAACGGCACCTCCGCCGGGCGTTCGCCCAATTTGGGTTGCACCCCCTTGTTCAAATACACCGCAATCTTCCCGGTGCGTTCGGCCACCAGCAGATCCGGCTGGCCGTCGCCGTTGTAATCCACCACGGCAGGCGTAAGTTGCTCGAGACCGTCACCGAACGCGAGAACCGAACGATTCTCCTCATCGAAAGTCGGCTTGGCCCCGGCCCCCATGTTCAACAACACGTGAATATTGTTGGCGGAGTAGGAACCCTCGCCCAGCAGCAAGTCATCCTTCCCGTCCTTGTTCCAATCCCAAGTGGCGGGCGCGAAGACATTGCCCCAACGCTTGTTCGAGTCCTTCATGGTCGGAATCGTCACCGATCCCATGGTCGCGGGCTGCTTGAAATCCGGGGCCTGGGCCGAACCGCCATTCGGGACGAGGAGGATTTCTCCGATGTAGTTTCCGATGATGAGATCCTTTTTGCCGGACTTCAGAATGTCGGTGGCAAACAGGCGCGGTGCCATCCGGGCATTCTCCGCGGCTTGCGCTGCTCCGCCCAGAATCGGATCCCGCCTATCCGTGCGGGTCAGAAAAATGCCCCCCAGTTCGCCGCTGGTAAACTTCGGCTCCTGCGGGGTTCCGCTGTTAAAGAAAATCCGCAGATAGCCCA
>JBMOHI010000603.1:0-1708 GCA_049317925.1 Terrimicrobiaceae bacterium | reverse complement strand
CTTGCGCCGCACTCATGACCCCGCGCTTCCTCACTCTTTTCTGGCGTCAGGTCGTGCGCCAAGCCTGGCGGCATCCGCTCCTCACCGGACTCAACATTCTCAGCATCGCGCTCGGCATCACCGTGTTTCTGGCCGTGCAGATCGCCAATCGCGGCGCGCTGTCCAGCTTCCGCTCCGCCGCCGAACTCACCACCGGCCGCGCTGAACTCGAAATCCGCGGACCGATTGACGACGCCCTCCTCCCCGCCATCGCCACCACCTCTGGGGTGCGCGTGGCCACGCCGCTGGTCGAGGGCATCGTGACCCTGCCGGACTTTCCCGGCGAATATCTCCGCATCCTGGGGGTGGATCCCTTCTCCGGATCGGAACTTTTCGCCTTTCAACTTGAAGATGCCGCGGGCCGTTCCCTCGATCTCGAAAAATGGCTATCCGATCCCGAAGCCATCGCCCTTCAGCCTTCCCGTGCGAAGGCTCTCACGCAAGCGCCCCTGAGCATCATGGCCGGAACCACCCGGCGAACGCTCAAGCCCATCTTCACCTTCGAACCAGAAAACACCCTGGCCCAAGGCGACTCCCGCCTCGCCGCTATGGATATCGGCTGGGCCCAGGAACTCCTCGGCCTGACCGGCCGTCTCTCCTCCGTCCAGATTCTTTTGGACGATCCCTCCCAAGTCGAAAAAGTCGCCGCGGCTCTGCGCCAGATTCTGCCCGCTGACGTGACCGTCGCTCCGCCTGCCGCGCGCAGCACCGAGATGGAAGCCATGCTGGGCTCCTTCCAACTCAACCTGACCGCCATGAGCCTCGTCTCGATCGTGGTCGGCATGTTTCTCATCCATAACAGCGTGGCCGCCGCCGTCATCCGCCGCCGCACGGACATCGCCATCCTGCGGGCCAACGGCGCCACCCGCACCGAGATCCGCGCGTTGTTTCTCGGTGAGGCCGCCATGGACGCGGTCCTCGGCACCGCCATCGGCCTTCTCCTCGCCCCGCTGCTGGCCGGATGGATTTCCGCCCCCGTCTCGCAAAGCGTATCCTCGCTCTACGCCCTCACCCGCATCGAACACTTCAGCCTCGCTCCGTGGCAGATCGCGCAGGCCTTTGTCATTGGCCTTGCCGCCTCGCTGGCCGCGGCCTGGCTGCCCGCCTCGGAAGCCGCGCGCTGCGATCCGGCCCGCATCCTCCATCCCGGCGCGAACAAGGAAATGCACGCGCCCCTGCAAGGCATCCGCCTGGTTTGGGCGGCCCTCCTGCTCGCCGCCGCCGTAGGACTCAGTTACTTCACCTTGCACGGCGGACCGCACCTGCTCGGCTTCGCCGCTGCCGCCGCCGTCCTCGCCGGATTTTCGCTGCTCGTTCCCTGGCTGGCCGCCGGAGTCGCCGCCTGTTTTCGAAATTCCGGCACCCTCGTCCGCTGCGCCGCCGACCAGCTCGCCCGCTCCCTCCATCGCAATGCCATCACCATCGCCGCCCTCTCCGCCGCCGTGGCCATGTCCGTAAGCGTGACCGTGATGATCCATTCCTTCCGCGCCAGCGTCCTGCGCTGGATTGACCACACCCTCGTCGCCGATCTCTACATCACTCCTGCCGTCAACGACGTCGCAGGCCTGCAAGCCTTCCTGCCGGACGAAGCCACCGCCTGGGCCACGGAACAACCCGCCGTCGCCTCCACCGCCACTTTCCGGGAATTCCCCATCCGCTTCCGCGACGA
>JBMOHI010000602.1:0-1709 GCA_049317925.1 Terrimicrobiaceae bacterium | reverse complement strand
GGTCGAGCATTCCGAGAAATCCCCGCTCTGCGGCGGCGTAATTGCCGGTCAGAAACTCGATGTCGGCCAGATTGTAAATCGCGACCGGACTCCCCGGCGTGATCTCCAGGACCTTGCTATAGGCCGCGCGGGCGGCGGGGTAGTTTTTCCGCAGCACGTTGATCGCCCCATTGTAGGTCAGGACGGTAAAATCGTTCGGAGCCCGCACATTCAGGATATCGAGATACTTCTCCGCCTCCTCCAGCCGGTTCTCGGAGAGGAGTTGTGCCGTTTTCTCCATGACTTTTTCAAGGTCCTCCGACCCGGCTGACGGGCGCTGTGGAAGTGGTGTCGCCTTTGTTTTGTGGTCCGGGGCGAGCAGAAAAAGGCCGGTGAAGACGAGAGAAATGACGATGGTCGGAGCCAGATAGAGAAGGAGAAGCCGGCGTGCCGGCGTGCGGCGGTGAAAGTCCTTCAACCGCATGCGCTGCAAACGCAACGCACTCGTGAGTTCATGGCTGCGGTCGGGCCGGACCTTCTTTTTGCGCCGCTGCTGTCGCTCCTCCCATTCGTCCCGTTTTTTCTGCAATGCGGCCTCGCGCTGAACCTTTTTACTCCGGTGAGCCAGAATCTTACTGGCATTGGGGGACTGCAGAATTCTCCACATCCGGATCGAGCCAACGATGTGATCGCCGATCCAGTCAAAGGCGGAGTGAATGGGGCTTTTTCGGGATGTTTTGCGGTCAGGCATTAGAGAAATCCGGGAGTCTGATTTAGCAACTTATGCTTCGTTCCTTAAACTCAAAATTTGCCATTTCGCGAAAACTTACCTGTTCCGCCACGAGAAACGCGCCTCGAATCGTTGAGCCGTGGTGTCAGCGAAGATCCAAGCCAAACAAGCTGCCCGAGGCGGCGCGAAGTGTCTGAGGCATTTCGCTCCAATAAAAAAGGCGGACAGTTGCCTGTCCGCCTTTTTCGGGAGGGGATCTGAAGGAGGGTTATTCTTCCTTCTTGGCCTTGGCGGCCCGTTTGGGTTTTTCCGCGGTGGCTTCAGCGGGAGCCGCTTCTTTCACCTTGGCTGCTTTGGCCGGGGTTTTCTTGGTCTCGGGTGCGGGAATGGTTTCCTCAACCACGGCGATGTCCACCCATTCGATGTAGGCCATCGGGGCGGAGTCGCTGGCGCGGGGTCCGAGCTTGACGATGCGGGTGTAGCCGCCGTTGCGGGTGGCGCTGCGCGGTCCGATCTCCGTGAACAGTTTGCCCACCACGAGGGCGGTGCGGGTGCTGTTGTTGTGGAGCAGGGCCAGGGCGGTGCGGCGGGCGTGGATGTCGCCGCGCTTGGCCAGCGTGACGAGCTTCTCCGCGATGGGGCGGACCGCCTTGGCCTTGGCCAGGGTGGTCTTGATCCGCCCGTGTTCAATGAGGCTGCTGGCCTGATTGGCCAGCAGGGCATTGCGGTGCTCGGCGGTGCGTCCGAGTTTGACGGTTTTGTTGCGATGACGCATGGCTGGTTACTTGGCTTCGGCGACGACTTCCACCAGGCCGGTCTCGAATTTCATGCCGAGGCCAAGCTGGAGCTGCTGGAGTTTGTCTTTGATTTCGTTGAGCGACTTCTTGCCGAAGTTGCGGTATTTGAGCATCTCGGCCTCGGTCTTCATGGCCAGCTGGCCGACCGTGGTGATGTTGGCGTTGTTGAGGCAGTTGGCGGCACGGACGGAAAGCTCGATCTC
>JBMOHI010000601.1:0-1710 GCA_049317925.1 Terrimicrobiaceae bacterium | reverse complement strand
TCGAATTCAAAAATCGGCATCAACTCGACGCAGTTCACGCCCAGTTCCTTGAGATACGGAATTTTTTCCCGCATGGCTTCGTAGGTTCCCGGATGCTTCACCCCCGCGCTCGAATGGGCCGTGAAACCGCGCAGGTGCATCTCATAGATGACCAACTCGCTCTCCGGCCGTTCCAGGGGACGCGAATGCGCCCAGTCGAAATGCTCGAACGGCATCCGTCCGCGGAAGGGGTAGACTTCTCCCGGCTTGGACGCCTGTTTCCACAAATCGCGTCCGCCGATTTCGCGCGCGTAGGGATCGAGGAGGATATTTTTCGGGTCAAAATGCTGACCCTCGCGCGGGTCGTGCGTGCCGTCAAACCGGTAGCCGTATTCGATCTCCTCGTAGTCCAGGCCGAAGACCGTCATGGCCCAAACATTGCCGAGACGGAATTCCGGCGGAAACGGGATCTCCGCGAAGGGCGCGGCCGCGCCTTTGAGAAACAACACCAGCGTGCAGCCGGTGGCGTGGGTCGAGAAGATGGAAAAATTCACGCCTCCCGGCACATGGCTCGCGCCGAAGGGCAGGGGATGTCCGTAGCGGAGGCGGTGTTCGCCATGGGTGTGCGTGTGATCGAGATTGGTAGCCATGTTTCAGCCGGGACGCGGCATGCTAACGGGAGCAGGGTCCGGGCGCAATCCCAGCAGCGCACGAACTTCCGCCGCCGCCCGCTCCGGTGCGAGGCCGGCATGCCATTTCTTTTTCTTCCGGTCCTCCGCGATCGCGGGCGACAACCACGATTGCCGTTCGCTCCTCCGCCAGGGTCCGAACATTCCGCGGTGCAGCCCGGAAAAAAGCACCAACGTCGGACGGTCCAGCGCCGTGGCAAAATGCGCCGCGGCGGTGTCCACCGTCAGCATCACCTCCGTTCCCGCGATCAAATTCACATACTCCACCAGGTCCGAGGGAAAAACGATCTCCGCCTGGGTGCAGCCGTTTTCCCGCAAGACACCCAGCAATTCCTCCAGCGAGGCGCGCTGGTCCTCCGATCCCGCCAGCAGAATTCTTTTCCCCGCCGCCTCCGGCTGCAACCCGCGGAAAATCTCCCCCCACTTCGCCGGCGGATAGAGCTTCGATTTTAAGTTCGTGACGGGCGCGCAGATCCAATAGTCCCCGCCGCTTGAAGCCGTGGCCTGCAAAACCGGCAGCACCTCCGACTCCGCGACCTCCCGCTTTAGCAGCCGGGTCATCACCCGGCGGTGCGATTCGATTTCCATCGGCATCTGCTCCGCCGTTTCCGGATAGTCCACCAGTTCGGTGCGGAAAAATCGGTTTGCCGTCGTCTCCACCACGGTGCGAACCTTGCGCTTTCCCCGCAGCAGAATGTTTTCACTGGCGACCCGCCGCCCGGCCTGCGAGGAAAGGAAGAGAAATGTCTCCAGATAGTTCCTCATGCTGCGCAGGCACACCGCCGCGTCCACCCGCGTCGTCCGCAGTCGCCACCACACCGGCAGGCAAACCATGAAATTCCAGGCAAAAAGATTGATCACCTTTCGCTCCGCCGCCACCGGCAGGTCGATCACCGTCGCGCGCGGAAACTGCGATCGCGCCAGCGGCACCAGCAGCGACTTCACCACCAGGATCAGATTCTCCTCCCCGCACTCCCGCGCCAGCAACCGCAAGGCTCCGCTGGCCAGCACGAAATCGCCGATCCCATCCGGCTTGAGAATA
>JBMOHI010000600.1:0-1721 GCA_049317925.1 Terrimicrobiaceae bacterium | reverse complement strand
GTGGCCGGCAGCGGCATCAGCGGATGCGGCCCGGCCGTCGGAGTGAGTGCCAACGTCACCGACCGCGCCAGCATTCGCGCCGCGCTTGATCAGGTCGCCCTGGCCTATGGCGGTTTCGACTCCATCGAAGTGACCGCGGGGATTTTTGTCCCGAGTGACACCAGTGGCCACATCCCGGACGACAAATGGGCGCTGACCTTCAACATCAACGTCACCGGCAGCTACCTCGTGGCCGACGAAGCCTTCAAGACCTGGAAAGAACAGGGTCTGCGGGGCAACCTCGTCCTCACCACCAGCGCGAACGCCGTCGTGGCCAAAAAGGGCAGCGTGGCCTACGACACCAGCAAAGCCGCGGCCAACCATCTCGTACGCGAACTTGCCATCGAACTCTCCCCGCTCGTCCGGGTCAACGGCGTCGCACCCGCCACCGTCGTCCAAGGCAGCGCCATGTTCCCGCGCGACCGCGTGATCGGATCGCTGGCCAAATACAACATTCCCTACACCGAGGACGAAGCGACCGAATCGCTGGTCAACAAGCTCGCCCAGTTCTACGCCGACCGCACGCTGACGAAGGCCCCGATCACTCCGGCTGATCAGGCCGAAGCCTACTTCCTGCTCGTGACGCAACGCCTGAGCAAAACCACCGGGCAGGTCATCACCGTGGACGGCGGCCTGCACGAGGCGTTTTTGCGATAGCCGCCTCAACTACTTCGTCACGCCGGCCGCGCGATAGGCGCGGCCGGGCGCGGTCAGTTTACCCGTCTTCGGATTCACCAAAGCAACATCGGCCCACGGCGGCTCGTCCCATTTGAGTTCGAACCACGCATAACGCTCGACGTAGGGCAACGACTCCAACATGGGCAGAGCCTTGCGGATGAAGGCGGCGTTTTTTGCGGCGGTCACCGGCGGATTGGCGAACTTGATCCAGTATCCCGTGGATCCGGAAAACTCCGTGAGCCAGATCGGACGGCGGTAGCGTTTCCATTGAGATTCGAGAAAATTTTTCAACTGCTCCACGGCGTCCGGCGCGGTGATATCCCCGTACCAATGCAGACAGATGAAATCAACCCGATAGCCGCGGGCGTCGGCCTCGGCCATGAAATGCCGCAGCCAGTCTTTGCTCTTCGTCACGGTGGCCGGGGCGGGGCTGCCGAGGCGCATTCCCGTCCGCATGAGGCGCGGCCAGAGCGCGATCGCCTGCGCGACCGTCATGTTGGCCTGTTCCTTGCCATCCGGTTCGTTGAAGGTGAGCAGGGTGTGGAAGCCGGCATTTTTCAGCCGGGCAAGGTTTTTTGCCGTGGCGTCTTTTCCGTTCCAAACCATCGGGAAAAATTCCGCCCGGATTCCTCGCGCGCCGGCGTCGGGGTTGGGGGTCCAATTGTAATACCAACCGCATCCCAGCCGGTCGATGTCCTTGCTGAAACGGTTGAAGGACTCATCGGCGTTCCAGAATCCGACACCCTTTTTGGAAGGCGCGGGCTGTTCCGCACCGGGAAGGGGGGTGGATAACGTCATGGCAAAAAGAATGAAGGGGAGAAGCTTCATACGAAAGTGAGGGATTCTAGCCGGCAAAATCAACCCCGCCCAGCGCAATGGCAGGCGGAAAAACACGATTTCGCGGTGTTCATCGGTATTCCGATCGCGCTAAAATCGCCCATGAACTCTTCCCAGGATCTCGAACGGAATGTCGAATTTGAATTTGTCCGCGCCACCGAAAACGC
>JBMOHI010000599.1:0-1722 GCA_049317925.1 Terrimicrobiaceae bacterium | reverse complement strand
CATCGTCACGAATTTCCTCCTCGATTGTTTCCCTGCGCAACAACTAGACGGGTTGATTGCCAGACTCGCCCGGGCCGCCACGCCGGGGGCTGTTTGGTTGGTGGCCGACTTTCAGATTCCTCCGCACGGTGCCTTTCGCCGCATCCGCGCCCGCATCATCCATTGGCTGATGTATCGCTTCTTCCGCCTGACCACGCATCTCCCCGCGGACTCCCTAACGCCTCCCGCTCCCTTCCTCGAACAACGTGGTTTCACCCGCCGCCAACGCCGCGAATTCGAGTGGGGTCTGCTTTACGCCGAGGCGTGGGAAAAAACTCTCTTGCAGACTTCGGTCCCAACATCGGTAATCACCTCATGACAGAATCTCTTTTCGATCTCTCTGATTCCGTGGCCGTCGTCATCGGAGGAACAGGCGTGCTCGGTGGCGGCATGGCCGAAGCCCTTGCAAATGCAGGCGCGAAAATGGCCATCGCAGGACGCAACCGCGATCGCGGCCAAGCCCGTTGCGATAGCATAACCGAACAAGGCGGCACTGCGGCTTTCTTCGAATGCGACGCTTCCTCCCGCGACAGCCTCAAGGCTCTGCGCGAAAACGTCGCGGCGAAATTCGGTCCCGTCACGACTTTGATCAACGCCGCCGGCGGTAACGATCCGCGAGTCACCGTGACTCCGGAGAATCCCTTCGAGAACATCACCGCCGAGGACTGGACGGCAAATTTCAATCTCAACCTCGTCGGCGGACTCCTGCTGCCTTGCCAGGAATTCGGCCCCGCCATGTGTGCCGCCGGGCGCGGCAGCATTATCAACATTGCCAGTGTTTCCGCCCACCTTCCCCTCTCGCGCGTCGTCACCTACTCCGCCGCCAAGGCCGCCGTTCTCAACCTGACCCTCTTCCTCGCCCGCGAATGGGCCCCGCATGGCGTCCGGGTCAACACCATCACTCCCGGCTTCTTCCCCGCTGAACAAAACCGCCGCCTCCTCTTCAACGAGGACGGATCCCCCACTCCGCGCGCCGCATCCATTCTCGGCCACACGCCGATGGGTCGTTTCGGCGAAGCCCGCGAACTCGCCGGGGCCACCGTTTTTCTCGCCAGCGACAAAGCCAGCAGTTTCGTCACCGGCACCGACATCCGCGTGGACGGCGGTTTCCTTTCGCAAACAATCTGATGAGCCTCATCACCCGGATCGCCCTCCCCGGCCAGAGCCTCGCTCCGGTCGAAATCGAAACCGCCATCGCCGCCGCCTGCGCCGGCCACGACTGGCAGGACAAACGCGTCCTTCTCATCGTCCCCGATTCCACCCGCACCGCGCCCGTCGGCCCTGTCTTCAAGACACTCCACCGCCTCATCGCCCCGCAATGCCGCGCGGTCGATGTCATGGTCGCCCTCGGCACCCATCCGCCCATGACCCAGGAAGCCATTTGCGAACGTCTGGAACTCTCCCCCGCCGAACGCGCCGGAGAATTTGCCGCACCCCGCCTCCTTAATCACGAGTGGGATAATCCCGATGCCCTCCGTTCCCTCGGCCATATCCCCGCGGCTGACATCAGCGAACTCTCCGACGGACTCTTCGCCATGGATGTCCCTGTTTCCATCAACAAACACCTCTTCGATTACGACCGTGTGATCATCATCGGCCCCGTCTTTCCCCACGAAGTCGTCGGGTTCTCCGGCGGCAATAAATACCTTTTCCCCGGCGTCTCCGGTCCGGACATCCTGAATT
>JBMOHI010000598.1:0-1725 GCA_049317925.1 Terrimicrobiaceae bacterium | reverse complement strand
AAATCCGCATCCAGACACCGCTGGCGAATAGCCGCTCTTGTCTCCCCGGAGGCCAACACCTTAATGGTCCGACGGAAGGCATCGACCAAGCCGTCCACCGTCGGAACGTGAAAGACGAAACCATTGCCTTCGTCGCGCACCAACTGAAACAGTCCGCCGCATTGCAGCGCGAGGGGAATCGCGCCATAGCGAATAGCCCGGCGCAGCCAAAGGGTTTGCGGTTCCGCTGCGCCCGGCAGCAAAAAGACATCCGATCCCGCCAGCGCGAGACGGGCCAGACTCTCCTCGAAATTCGTGACCTGAACAAACCGCCCCTGATGTTTACGACGGGCGATCTCCAGCGCCACGGTGTGCTCCCCGGACACCGGGCCGAGGAGGACGACCCGGACGTCGTCAGCCAGCATGCGGTCGAGCGAGTTTAGCAATACGTCCATGCCATTTCCGCCGCCGGCCTCAGCCATGGTCACGAAAACGGAACCGGCCGATTCCTCCGGCAAACCCAATGCCTTGAGCAAAGCCGGGCGGTTCTTCTCCCGCGCCGCCGGCTTCTCCGCTGAATAGGTTGCGGTCAGGGCCTTGTCATTATTGGGTGCCCATTCCTCCAATCCCACCGGGGAGACGATGCCGTGGAGCTTGTGATGGTGTTCGCGCAGGACATTTTCCAGGCCACAACCATGTTCCGGCGTTTGCGCTGCGCAAACCATGCGCTCGCCCGGCAGCACCACGGCATCCGCGTAAAGAATGCCGCCCTTGAGGCAATTCATGCTGCCGAAATATTCCACGCCCCGGGCCGAAAAATAATCGCCGGGCAGATTGGTCAGGGCGAAATCATAACTCCAGAAGTTGCCTTGGAATTCCAACGAGTTCGGCGAAAGCACCGTGCGAAACGGCAACCGCTGCTCCCGCGACAACACCGGAGCCAGCGCCGTCTCCCAACTATTGACGTGGAGAATATCAGGCGGAGTTTCCATCCGGCGAGCGAGTTCAAGCACGCACTTGGTGAAAAAAATGAACCGTGCGGCATTGTCCTGATAATCGCGGTCGTCCACCCCATAGACGCCAGAACGGTCAAAGTATTCGTCCCGCGCCACCAGATAGACCCGCACGCCGTTCGGCGCCTTCGTTTCATAAATCTCACAAGGCATCCGGCTCGCGCCGACTTGCACGTTGAACCGGATTTTCGTTTTTTTCGCCTTGGCCGTCTTGTCCTCCCGGATAGAGCGGTAAAAGGGAATCACGACATTCACCTCATGCCCGAGACGGTGCAGTCCGCCACTCAACTCCGAAATGCCATCGGCCAGCCCGCCGATGCGAATGAATGGCGCCATCTCGCTTGCGGCCATGAGAATCTTCATAAACCTTTGCTATCACGCAGCGCCGCCGCCTGTCACTTCAGAGTTGAGCATTGGGCGTTGAAGGTTGAGGGTTGAAAATATGTCTCTTGCCCTTGTGACCTGCGGACCCGCCTACGCACCCATCGATGATGTCCGCCGTATCACCAACCACTCCACCGGCGAGCTCGGCAGCATCCTAAGCACGACACTCCACACTGCCGGTTTTCAGGTTATGTGTTTGCGCGGGGAAATGGCCACCCATCCCGCACCGCCGGATGTGGAGGTGATTCCCTTTTCCACCAATTCCTCCCTTGAAGAAGAGTTGGAGAAACTGTCCGAACCCCCCGCCGTCATCTTCCACGCTGCCGCGCTCTGCGATTTCACCGTGGAC
>JBMOHI010000597.1:0-1735 GCA_049317925.1 Terrimicrobiaceae bacterium | reverse complement strand
CGGTGAGACCGGCGCAACCCGTTCCGACAATAATCACATTTTCCATAGATTCTGGGAGTAAACACGAACCCGGCGGTGTGCCAAAGAAAGTTTCAATGTTTCAGCACCACTTGGGTCCCGCAACGGGTCAGCGGAACGAGGGAAACGCCCAGCACCGCCTCCCATTGGGGAAGCTTGGCCGCCTCGGTTACAAGAATGATCGGTGCGCCGGATTTCCACAGTCCGGCCAGTTGATCGGCGGTCAGAAATCGCTCTCTCCCGATCCCGAATTTGCGAATGAGGAAATCCTCCCCGGGATTCTGATCAAGCAGAGTCAGCGGAAGATCCGTGTAGAAAAGCAGGCTGCTCCCCGTGTCAATTCCCCCATCGTAAACCAGCCGCGATCCGGCGGACGCCCCCGCGATGATGGTGGGTGCGGCCTGTGCAAGAGAGAAAAACGGGGACACCAGCGAGGTTCCCCCCAACGCACCCAGGGCCAGACAGCCCGCGGCGGCCAACAGGGCGAAAATCTGCCGCCTTCCCCCGAGCAGGACGCTCGCCAAGGAAAAGATGGTCGCCCCTCCCAGAGTCAGCAGCGCCGTGGTGCGGAGGCTCTGCCACACCGTGCTGTCGAAATTGGTCACGGTGGTCCAGGCGGTGGACCGTTCCGCGACGGAGGCGGTGCCGGCTCCGGGCGCGAACAACGGAATGGCCAGCGCCATCACGAATCCCGCGGCAAAAAGAATGGTGAGAAAAATCGCGGCGGGACGGAGGGAGCGATGCTCGATCAGAGCGGCCGCCCAGAGGGCGAAGGCCGGCCACATGGCCATGGCGTAGTAGTCCTGTCGCTGTCCGGCCAACAGGACGGACCCAAGGATTACCGCGGCCCATGACGCAATGAGGATGGCCTCAAATTGAATTGAGGGACGCGGGCTGATGGGGACGCGAGGGCCTGCGTTCTTCCAGAGACCCGTCAGCACCACGACCGACCAGGGAAAAAACCAAGCCAGATGCAACACCAAAAACTGCCAGCGCGGCACGTTGGTGTAATCCGTGGCAGGAGCGGAACTCCCCGTGACATGGCCGATTTGCTCGGCAAAAAGCAGATTGTTCAAGTATCCCGGAAACCTGGACTCGACATAAAAATACCACGGCAGATTGATGGCGCAAAAGATCAGCAGTCCCTCCCACGAAAGCAGACCGCGCAGATTCGGCCGCGCGCTCCGGCAAAACACCGCGGCCACTCCCACGATCGCGAGCGGATAGAGCAGCCCATGCCATCCCTTGGTGAAACTGGCCAGAGCTGCGCAAAACCAAAATCCGGCAAACCATTTCCGGCGCTGTCCGGGCTCATCGTATCCGCGCAGAACGCAATACAATGCCGCTGCGATCAAGGCCGAGAAAAGCGGTTCCGGCATGACAATCCGTCCCAGGGTAAAGAGGCCAAGCGACGAGAGCAGGATCGCTCCGGCGAGGAATCCGCGCCAGGCCCCGCCCATCCGCACTCCGAGCAGATACGTCACCGCCACACAGGCAACAGTGGCCAGGGCCGAGGGCAGCCGCGCGGCAAATTCATTCACACCAAAAACCTTCATCGAAGCGGCCATCGTCCAGTAGAGCAGCGGGGGCTTGACCAGGCGCGGCACGCCGTTGTTTTCCGGAACAAGCCACGAGCCACCGCCAGCCATCACCCGGGCGGCGCCGCCATATTGACCGTCGGTTTCGTTGTAGAGGTCACCCCAGCCTGCCGTGCCGA
>JBMOHI010000596.1:0-1735 GCA_049317925.1 Terrimicrobiaceae bacterium | reverse complement strand
TCGGCACGGCAGGCTGGGGTGACCTCTACAACGAAACCGACGGTCAATATGGCGGTGCCGCCCGGGTGATGGCCGGCGGCGGCTCGTGGCTCATTCCGGAAAACAACGGTGTGCCGCGCTTGGTCAAGCCTCCGCTGCTCTACTGGACGATGGCCGCTTCGATGAAAATTTTCGGCGTGAACGAATTTGCCGCGAGGCTGCCATCGGCCCTGGCCACTGTGGCCTGGGTGGCGGTAACGTATCTGCTCGGAACGCGGATGGGCGGAACCTGGCGCGGATTTTTGGCCGGAGCGATCCTGCTCTCGTCGCTCGGCGTGTTCACCCTGGGGCGGATTGTCATGCCGGAACCCATGTTCTCGGCCCTGATCGCTGCGGCACTGTACTGCGTCCTACGCGGACACGATGAAGCCGCCCAGCGCCGGAAATGGTTTGCCGGATTCTGGCTTTGCGCAGCGCTGGCCAGTTTCACCAAAGGCTGGCATGGGCTACTCTATCCGCTCGCCATTGTGGGAGTAGCCGCGATGTTTTGCCGGAGCGCGCGGCCGAATCTGCGCGGTTTGCTTTCGTGGGAGGGACTGCTGATCTTTTGCGCGATCAATCTGCCGTGGTATTTTTACATTGAGTCCCGATTCCCGGGCTACCTGAGCAATCTGCTTTTTGCCGAGCAAATCGGCCATGTCACGGGCAGTTCCGCCCCCGCCACGGATTACACCAACGTGCCCCGATGGCAGTTTTTGGTGTTGCATCTGGCTTGGTTTTTTCCCTGGTCGGTCGTGGTGCTGACGGGTCTCTGGAAGAACGCAGGCCCTCGCGTCCCCATCAGCCCGCGTCCCTCAATTCAATTTGAGGCCATCCTCATTGCGTCATGGGCCGCGGTAATCCTTGGGTCCGTCCTGTTGGCCGGACAGCGACAGGACTACTACGCCATGGCCATGTGGCCGGCCTTCGCCCTCTGGGCGGCCGCTCTGATCGAGCATCGCTCCCTCCGTCCCGCCGCGATTTTTCTCACCATTCTTTTTGCCGCGGGATTCGTGATGGCGCTGGCCATTCCGTTGTTCGCGCCCGGAGCCGGCACCGCCTCCGTCGCGGAACGGTCCACCGCCTGGACCACCGTGACCAATTTCGACAGCACGGTGTGGCAGAGCCTCCGCACCACGGCGCTGCTGACTCTGGGAGGGGCGACCATCTTTTCCTTGGCGAGCGTCCTGCTCGGGGGAAGGCGGCAGATTTTCGCCCTGTTGGCCGCCGCGGGCTGTCTGGCCCTGGGTGCGTTGGGGGGAACCTCGCTGGTGTCCCCGTTTTTCTCTCTTGCCCAGGCCGCACCCACCATCATTGCGGGGGCGTCCGCCGGATCGCGGCTGGTTTACGATGGAGGAATTGACACGGGCAGCAGCCTGCTCTTCTACACGGATCTTCCGCTCACCCTGCTGGATCAGAATCCCGGGGAGGATTTCCTCATCCGCAAATTCGGGATTGGAAGAGATCGCTTTCTGACCACCGATCAACTGGCCGGACTCTGGAAATCCGGCGCGCCGATCATCCTGGTGACCGAGGCGGCCAAACTGCCCCGATGGGAAGAGGTGCTGGGCGTATCGCTCGTTCCGCTGACCCGGTGCGGTACCCAGGTGGTGCTGAAAAATTGAAACTTTCTTTGGCACGCCGCCGGGTTCGTGTTTACTGCCAGAATCTATGGAAAATGTGATTATTGTCGGAACGGGTTGCGCCGGTCTCACCG
>JBMOHI010000595.1:0-1739 GCA_049317925.1 Terrimicrobiaceae bacterium | reverse complement strand
GCCTTCCAGCCCGGGCCCTTCATGGACGTGTACTACGCCACTAAGGCCTTCGTCCTCAGCTTCTCTGAAGCCATTGCCGCCGAACTCGAAGACACGGGCGTCACCGTTACCGCCCTCTGTCCCGGGCCCACCGCATCCGGCTTCCAAGACAAGGCGGATCTCCATGCTTCCGGGCTCGTCCGCGGCAAGACCCTGCCGACGCCCGAATCCGTCGCCGCCGCCGGCTATCGCGCCATGCAGCGCGGCCAGCGCGTCTACATCCCCGGCGCAATGAATTGGATGATGGCGCAGACAGTCCGTTTCACGCCCCGCGACATGGTTACGGCCCTCGTCAAGCAGATATCGAAACCCGGCCCGGTCTAGGTTCTTATCCTCGGCCGCGGATCAATGTCCGCTTCCTCGCTAACAAGGTTCGCCAACCTCTCGTAGGCCTCCTCCGCTCCGCGGCGTGCCGCCGGCAATGGGCCGGAGAGGTTCGGCAGACCTTTGGACCGGCGAAGAAAATTGACGAACGACCGCGTGAACGCTGGATTCGCAAAGATGTCGTGGATCATTGTGCCCAGGATGGGAAGCGATCCATGCGTCGCCCCATCGGTGCCGCCAGGAAAGTCGAACGCCGGCTGCGCTCCACGGTAGGCAACGCGCCCGGCGTGAATCTCGTAGCCGTCCAGCGTTCCCGCATCGGCCAGGAAGTTGGTCGGCCTTGGCGAATAGGTCCGCCGGACCAGCGTCTTTTCCGGCTCAAAGTGGACGTCGATGTCCAATAGGCCCAGTCCCTCCATCGTGCCGATCTCCGATTCCCGCCGCCCGGGATCGTGGAGGCATCGCCCCAGCATCTGGAATCCACCGCAAACTCCAATCACCGGAATGGAAAGCGCAAGCCGTTTGATCTCCGGCTCCAGCCCGATGCGGCGAAGATAGTCCAGGTCCCACGTCGTGTTCTTCGTCCCGGGAATAATCAGCGCGTCCGGCGCCCCAATCGTCCCGGCGGACCGCACGTAGCGAACTCGCGTGTTCGGCTCCTCGCCCAGAAAATCAAAGTCGTTGGCGTTGGAGATGTGCGGAAGGTGGAGGATGGCAATGTCCACTTCCACGTCCTTCGGGTGGAACTCCCGGATGCGGTCTTCTTCCTCGATGTGCAGATTGGGGAGGAAGGGAAGGACTCCGGCAATGGGTTTTCCCGAATGCAGTTGGATGAAGTCAATCGCCGGAGCCAGCACCGCGCGGTCACCGCGAAACTTGTTGATGAGAAATCCCTCCACGCGGTCCACGTCCGCTGGCTCCGTCAGGCGCATCACGGCGAGGGAGCCCAGGATATCCGCGAATACACCGCCCTTGTTGATGTCCACCACTACGAAAACCCGGGCGTCCAGCAGCTTCGCCAATCCCATGTTGACAACATCAAGCCGCCGCAGATTCGGCTCCGCGCAACTCCCCGCGCCTTCGGCGACGATCAGGTCGTAGCGCGCCCGGAGGAACTCGATCGATTCGGCAATCGCGGCAAGCTTCACCGGTTGGAGCGCGTCGGTGAGAAAATACTCACGCGCCGAAACGTCACCCCATACTTTTCCATGCACGATTAACTGGGCGACGTCGTCGCTCTTCGGTTTCAACAGCAGCGGGTTCATGTGAACCGACGGTTCTTGCCGCGCGGCCGCCGCCTGGGTCGCAATCGACCGGGCAATCTCGCCGCCATCCGCGGTGACGAAGGAATTGAGCGCCATGTTTTGCGACTTGAA
>JBMOHI010000594.1:0-1742 GCA_049317925.1 Terrimicrobiaceae bacterium | reverse complement strand
GTGCGTTCCAGCGACATGCGGCTGGTGCCGACGGCGTATTCCTTGGCGCGCTTGAGTTCTGCCGGACGGACGGGATGCTTTTTCACGCGTTCGAATTCCTCGCCGATCAACCGCAGCGATTTTTCAACATTCTTCTGCTCAAGCCCGAGGGAGACATTGATCATTCCGGTGTCGTCGAAGGAAGCCGGATGCGTGCTGACGGAGTAACACAGGCCGCGCTTCTCGCGCAGTTCCTGGAAGAGCCGCGAGCTGGCGTTGCCGCCGAGAATAATGTGCAGAATCTGCAAAGCATAGCGGCGGGGATCATGATGACTTGCGCCGGGCAGGCCCATGGCCAGTTGAGTCTGTTGGGTGTCACGTTTCTCCACCGTGATATGCGGTCCGCCGCTCGCAGGCACGGGGGGCTTGGCGCGCTTGGGTTTGCGGCCTTTGGGAATCTTCTCCAACAAAAGCGAAACTCTTTCGACCACATCTTCGTGGCGGATTTTTCCCGCTGCGGAAACGACCGTGCTGGCCGCGTGATAGTGGGAAACCCGATAGTCCAGAAAATCCTGCCGCTGAAATGCCGTGATGCTCTCCACTGTGCCGGTGAGCGGGCGGCCCAGCGGATGACCGTGCCAGTAGCGCTGGTTGAGCAATTCCTGGACATGCGAGGATGGCTCGTCGCGATACATGAGGATCTCCTCTGCGATGACTCCGCGTTCGCGTTCGATGTCGCGCGGAGTGAATTTCGGGTTGAGATACAAATCGGAAAGGACATCGCAAAGCCGGGGAAAAAACTCCGCCGCCGCCGCCGCGTAGTAGCACGTTCTTTCCTCGGACGTAAACGCGTTCATGTCACCACCCACGCCTTCGACTTCCTCCATGATGCGGCGGGCGCTGCGTTTGGCCGTGCCCTTGAAAAGCATGTGCTCGATGAAATGCGAGATGCCATTGAGCCGCGCCGGTTCATGGCGTCCGCCGACACCGGCCCAGATGCCGAGGGCGGCGGTTTCGGCGTGGGGGATCTCACAGGTGGCGACGCGCAGGCCGCCGGGAAGAGTCGTCAGTTGGGTTTTCATTCAGATCGTTTTTGTAAAATCAGTTCCGCCAGCTCGAGGTCGCGGGGGTAGGTCACCTTGAAGTTCCAGTCCGCGTTCTCCACCACCGTGGCCTTACCACCGGAACGAATGAGCATGGAAACTTCGTCTGTGATGGATCCGCCGGAGTCCCGCACATCCTGCAGCAGCGACTCCAAGGCGGCGAGTTCCAGAATTTGCGGCGTTTGCATGCGCCAGAGATTTTTGCGGGAGACCGTTTCCACCGTGTGAAGGTCGCCATCCACCCGATGCAAGGTGTCGGTCACGGGTTCTGCGCAAACCGATGCGCCGGTTTCCGTGGCCGCGTGGTAGCAGGCACTGATGGCCGCGGAGGTGATGAGGGGACGCGCTCCGTCGTGAACCGCCACAAAGATCGGCCGCGGTTCCGCAAATGCTCCCACGCCGCACAGCACAGAATCGACCCGCTCCTTACCTCCCGCCACGACGCTTCGTACTTTTGGAAACGCGTCGGCCACGGCTTGAAAATCCGGTAGGCGTTCCTTCGAGCAAACCAGCACGATGTGATCGACATCGGCACAGGCCGAGAAGGCCGCCAGGCTGTGGGCGATGAGGGGACGTCCGGCCAGCGGCGCGAAGAGTTTGTCAAAACCCATGCGCCGGCTCGAACCCGCCGCGACAATGACGGCAACGAGATTGGGAGAA
>JBMOHI010000593.1:0-1744 GCA_049317925.1 Terrimicrobiaceae bacterium | reverse complement strand
ATGCCACGCTTCCCCCTCCTTCATCACGAATTTTTGTGGAACTGACCGAAAAACTTCTCGTTTCCATGGGCGGCTGGGATGCCTTCAAGCAGGCCCGCGCCCTCCACGCCGCCGGGCGCATCAGCGAGGCGTCCTACGAGCCGCCGGTCTTGAAGGGCCGGTTTTCCGAGGGGGGAAAACAGTTCATGGCCGGATTGAAACTGCGCAACACGATCGACGTGGAGAACCTTTGCTCCTGCCGCGACTCGCGGGTGCGGGGGATCATTTGCGCGCATTCGCTGGCGGTGGGGTTGCAGGTCCTGCGGCCTGCGCAAGCAAGGAGCGCGGAGCAGGGAGCGCGGAGTGAAAGGCCGGTTATTTCTGCGGCGCAAACGACGGATGAAGCTCCGGCGGTTGAATTGAAAATTGAAGGTTCGCTGCGCCACTTGGAGGCAGAGATTTCTTTCCGTTACAGCAAGCCTGATGTGGCCAATCCCGCAAAAGAAACCGAAGCCCTCATGCGGCTCATGGCCGCCGGTTTCCAGGACTACAAAGGCAAGGCCGCGCTGCAGGGAGAGGAATCGGTCATTCGTTTTTTCGCCACCGATCTCCCGAAGCTCAAGCAAACCTGGCAGGTCAACGAAGGCGAACGCTTTCAACACGTCACCCGTGACTTCGTCTCTATCGAACCGCAGTTTGCCCTCCGCGAACAAAGCGACGGCTGGCTGGATTTTCACGTCCATTACGTCGCCGGAAAAGACGCCGTCTTCTCCGCCGCTGACATCAACCGCATGTTGCAAACCGGCGGCCACACCCGCCTGAAAGATGGCCGCATCGCCGTGGCCGACGGAGCCATCGCCGCCGACCTCGAGGAAGTCCTGCGCGACTGCAATCCCCGTCAGGAACGCGGCGGCTACCGCGTCCCGCCCGCCCAGCGCGCCTACCTCGAGGCCAGCGTCGCAGAGTGGCAAGCCTCCGCGTCGCCGCGTCCCCCCGTCACCGCGTCCGCGCTAAAATCCGTCATTCCTCTCCGCCCCTATCAAATCGAAGGCGCATCGTGGCTCCTAGCCAAAGCCCGTGCCGGCCTCGGCGGTCTCCTCGCTGACGAAATGGGCCTGGGCAAAACCGTGCAGGCCCTCGCCATGATCGAGTCCCTCCCCGGCATCATTCTCGTTGTCTGCCCATCCTCCCTCGTCTGGAACTGGAAACGCGAAGCCGCCCATTTTCTTCCCGAATTGTCCGTCCTGACCATCGACGGACCGAACCGCGAAAAACTCTTCGCCGCCATCCCTCAACACCGGCTCATCGTCACCAGCTACGCCCTCCTCCGCCGCGACATCGAACGCTACAAGCCCTTCGATTTCGCCGCCGTCATCCTCGACGAAGCCCAGCACATCAAAAACCCCGACAGCCAGAACGCCAAGGCCGCCTGCGCTCTCCGCACCCGCAGCCGATTCATCCTGACCGGCACCCCCATCGAAAACTCCCTCCGCGATCTCTGGTCCCTCTTTGAATTCCTTCTCCCCGCCTACCTCGGCAGCCGCCAAAATTTTAAGGATCGCTACGAAACGCCGCTGCTCAATGGCGAACGCGGTTCTCTCTGGGAGCGTCTTTCCCGCCGCATCCAGCCTTACTTCCTCCGCCGCCTTAAACGCGACATCCTGACCGAACTCCCCGACAAGATCGAACAGATCATCGAGATCGAACTCAGCGACGAACAAAAAGCCGCCTACACCCAGCTCCAGCAAGCCGCCCGCGCCCAGAT
>JBMOHI010000592.1:0-1745 GCA_049317925.1 Terrimicrobiaceae bacterium | reverse complement strand
TACCGTTCGGCCGACATCCTGATGATCGACGACATCCAGTTCCTCGCCGGTAAGGAACGCTCGCAGGAGGAATTTTTCCACACTTTCAACACTCTCCACGACGGTCACAAACAGATCGTCCTGTCCAGCGACCGTCCCGCCAGCGAAATCGAGAAACTCGAACACCGCCTGGTTTCCCGCTTCGAGTGGGGCATGACGGCGGAGCTGCAACCCCCGGATGTCGAGACCCGCATCGCCATTCTGAAAAAGAAAGCCGAGAGCCTGAGCATCGCCCTGGACCCTTGGGTCATTGAATTCCTTGCCGACCGTATCCGCAACAACGTGCGGCGTCTCGAAGGCGCCCTCATGCGCGTGGCGTCCTACAAGTCGCTCAGCGACCGCGAAATCACCAAGGAGGCGATCGAGAATCTGCTGCGCGACATTTTCCAGGAACAAGCCCGCCGCGCCGTCACCATCGAGCAAATCCAGCGCAAGGTCGCCGAGCAATACGACGTGCGGCTGGCCGACATGACGAGCAAGCGGCGTCCGGCCAACATCGCCTTCCCCCGCCAAATTGCGATGTATCTCTCGCGCGAATTGACCAAGTCCTCCCTCAGCGACATCGGCGACGCCTTCGGCGGCAAGGATCACGGAACGGTCATTCACGCCTGCAAGCTGGTGAAACGCCGCCTCGAAGAGGACGAGCAAACCCGTCACATTGTCCGCCTGCTCGACACCCAGTTGCAGCGCTGACCAAACGCGCGGCATTTTGTCCCGGTCCGCCGCGTGGACTTATGTTTGACTTCGCGGCGGACGCTCAATAAATCAGTTTCCTTCATGAAGTTCGCTGTCACCAAAGAAGCCCTCCTCGACGGCCTGCAACGCATTCAGAATGTGGTCAGCACCCGTTCCACGTTGCCGGTATTGACCAACGCCCTGCTCGAAACGAGCGAGACCGGGCTCCGTCTCACCACCACGGACCTCGAGGTGGCCATTCGCACGGAGATCGCCGCGCAAGTCGAGAAACCCGGATCCACCACCCTGCCGGCCCGCCGCCTCGCCGCCATCGTGCGCGAACTTCCCGCCTCGGAGATCACCATCGAAACCGACGCGAAAAACATTTCCACCCTGCGCTGCGGTTCGAGCTACTTCAAAATTTTCGGCCTGGCCAAGGATGAGTTTCCCGCCTTCCCGTCCTTCAAGGAAGCCAAGACCTACACCATCAAGCAGTCGGAATTGCGGGACGGCCTGCGCAAAACCTCCTACGCCATCTCGGTCGATGAGACGCGTTACGTCCTCAATGGCATCCTCTTTTCCTTCAAGGAAAACAAACTCACTCTGGTCGCGACGGACGGACGCCGCCTCGCCCTCTTCGACAGCGACCTGGAATTTCCCCGCAGCCACGAACGCGACTTCATCGTCCCGACCAAGGCCATCACCGAACTGCAACGCCTGCTCGGCGAAGACGGCGAACTGCAGATTTCCGTGGCGGAAAACCTCGTCTCGTTCGAGCTGAACGGCTCGCAGTTGGTTTCCAAACTCGTGGAGGGAAATTATCCCAACTACCGTCAGGTCATCCCCGGCGAAGCCAAGGAACGCGTGACCATTGAACGCGAGGCCCTGCTCAACAGCGTCCGCCGCGTTTCCCTCCTCAGCAGTGACAAGACCAGTTCGGTGCGGATCAACTTCACCAAGAACAACCTCGACATCACGGCCAACACACCGGAAGTCGGGGAAGCGCGCGAATCGCTCGCGGTGGTTTATCG
>JBMOHI010000591.1:0-1746 GCA_049317925.1 Terrimicrobiaceae bacterium | reverse complement strand
GGGGCGCTCCGCGCGGACTACGTGAAGTTTTGTTCTCTTCTGCAAAATCTCAGTTATCTCTCCTTCCACGTGCCCTACAGCCGCCACATGAAGAGCTATTTGCCGGGAAACTTCCGCCGGTTTTTCCGCAGTCACGGGCTGACCGCACGCACACTGCGCGACGCGGCGGCATGTTTCTGCAATGGCGCACTCCGGGGCCAGCCCAGTGGAACATCCTCCGGCGAAGCCCTGAGAGGCCGCATCAAAAGCCATGAGCGCGGAAACTGAAATCCCCGAGCCTTTTCCGTCCCGGGAGATTCTTGGCACCCCGGTTCATTGCGCCACGTACGACACTGCCTTCGAAGCCGCTTGCTGCCTGGCGCGCAGCGGAAAACCCGCCGCGGTCTCGGCCTGCAACACCCACTTGATCGCGCTGGCCCGCATGGATCCCAGCTTCCATGACGTGCTGCGGCGCTTTGATCTGGTCGTGCCGGACGGATACCCGCTGGTTTGGAGTCTCAACGCCCAGGGCGCCGGCTTGAAGGACCGTGTTTACGGACCATACCTGATGAAGCACGTGCTGCAGCATGCCGCCGCACCGTGGAAGCATTTCTTTTTCGGAGGAACGCCCGAACGCCTGGAACGCCTCGTGCAAGCGGCGAAGGAACTCCAGCCCGGCATTCAAATCGCGGGCACGATTTCCCCGCCCTTCCGCCCGTGGACCGAGGAGGATGAGGAAACCTACGCCTGGCAAATCCGCGAGAGCGGGGCGGATTTCATCTGGGTCGCGCTGGGCGGCGAGCGCCAGGAACGCTGGATCATGAAAAATCTCCACCGCCACAACCGGGGGGTCTTTTTTGCCGTGGGAGATGCTTTCGAACTCCTCGCCGGGGGGCGCCCGTTCGCCCCGGAGTGGATGCAGCAGCGCGGGCTCACCTGGCTCTACCGCCTCTGCCAGGAACCCAAACGGCTCGGCGCGCGCTATCTCAAATTCAATTCCCTTTTTCTGTATTATCATATCCGGGATTTTCTCTTTCGTCCGGGGGACCAGTCGGTTTCCTCCCATCCGCGCATTGCCTTCCTGGGTTCGCGCGGGGTGCCGGCCCGCTATTCCGGTTTCGAAGTTGTGGTGGAACAACTGGGCAGCCGTCTGGCGGCGAGAGGCTATGACGTGACGGTCTATAACCGCTTTCCCCGCTTTCATTCGCCCTCGCGGGTTTACAAGGGGATGAAGGTTTTTGCCCTGCCCACCATTCCGACCAAAAGCCTCGACACCATCACCCACACGGCCCTCTCCGCCTGCCACGCGCTGTTCCACGGCTACGACCTCATCTACCTGTGCGGCGTGGGCAACGCTATAATCGGAGGGTTTCTGCGGCTTTGCGGGATGAAGGTCATCATCAACGTGGACGGGGCGGATTTCCGTCGGGCCAAGTGGGGATCCTTCGCGCGGATCTGGCTGCGCCTGAGCGAGCGCTGGGCCGTGAGAATGGCCGACCAGCTCATCGCGGACAACCAGGAGATCGTGTCCCGCTACCAACGGGAATACAACTCCACGCCGCTCTATCTCAGCTACGGCGCCAATATCCGGATGAACAAGGTCAACACGGGCGAACTGTCCCGTTGGGGACTTCAGCCCGGCGGCTACATCCTCTTTGTCTCCCGCCTTTCGCCGGAGAATCAGGCCGACCTGCTGCTGGCCGCCTTTGCCCGCTATCGCGGTCCGCTCAAACTCGTCATTTGCGGCGCGGCCAACTACGAACATGC
>JBMOHI010000590.1:0-1747 GCA_049317925.1 Terrimicrobiaceae bacterium | reverse complement strand
GCAGGCCGGCTACGCAGAGATCCTCAAAATGCGCGGCCCCGGTTTGCGCGGCGGCGTTGAAGAGGGTGTTGCGGCACCCCACGTCGGCGCGGAGCGGATGTTCGATTCCCACGCGGTCGCGGAGATGGACGCGGTGCTTCTCGCAGGGACGTCCGCAGTCAAGGAAAGTGGAACCCTTCGAGAGAAACGCGGCGAAGACGCAGTGCTCCATGTGAAACATGGGCATGTGCTGGTGGATGGTCAGTTCGAGCCGGTCCGCCGGCGCAGCAGCGAGGAGGGCCAGCACCTGGGTGATGTTGAGGTCGTAGGAAATGGTCACACGCTCCAGACCGCGCGAGAGGAAAACCGCGGCGGAGGCGGGGTTGGACACGTTGAGAGAAAAATCGCCAATGGTTCGCAGCGGGGAGTTTTGGAAATACGAAATCGCGCCGACGTTGCGGATAAGTACGCCGTCCGGCGCGGCGCTTTCGATCAACTTGAAGAAGCCCTGCTCACCGGCCTTTTGGATGCGCGGGGTGGCGAGGAATATCTCCGCGCGTCCGCGGGTGAGTGTGACGGCATCCTTATAGCGGCGGATGTCCTCGAAGTCGGCGTAGAGAATTTTGATGCCACAGTTCAGGGCGGCTTCGATCTGTTCCGTGGTGCGGCAGAGAACCGGTAGAGAAGTCGGCGGTCGGAAGTCGGAGGTCGGAAGTTCAGAGAGTAACTCATCGAGCGCTTCGCGCAGGGTGACTCCGGAGGGTTTACGGTTGGCGGCTTCGCGTTCTTCGAGGGCCTTGACCAGTTCATGTTTGAGATGGGTGAGGTCGCTTTTGGCGAGATAGACATGGCCGAGTCGGTCGCAATCGAGTCCGTTGAGACGATACGGTGTGTCGTTGAGGCGGGCAAAGATTTCGGAGATGGTGTCCGCGTTGAGCGCGAATTTTTGGGCAGACTGCAAGGCAGTGCGGCTGCTGACGGTGATTCCGTCGGCCTGCACACTGAGGGATTCTCCGGCCTGACCGGAAAACACAATAGTCAACGGCTTCTTTCTCGCGTCGTCACCGGCAATGCGGGCCTGCCAGGATTTTTTCAGTTCGCGCTCCAGAACGGGATCACTGGTTTTCCAGAAGCGCGTGCCGGGAAGAATCCGATCCGTCGCCAGCTTGCCGTGCTCGAAGGCCAGGCGGCCATGACGGACCTCGTAAATCCGTCCACCTTGTTCCGCGTTGGTATCCGACGCATTTTCAAAGACGACCCCCTCGCCGGCTTTGAGCGGGATCACCGCATCCACCTCGACGAAATCCCGTCCGGCTCGCACAACGCGACCGGCGAAGACTCCGCGCTTCTTCCCGTAATCGGCCCGCACCAAATTCTGGTGATCCACGCCGTGCATCCAGCCGGTGAAAAGTCCGCGCGAAAACGTCATTTCGAGTTTGTAGAAGTCGGCCACGGAAATCGCGGCATCATCAATGGCCTTGCGATAGACGGATGTGACCGCGGCCACGTATTCCGGGGTTTTGAGCCGGCCTTCGATTTTGAAGCTTTTCACCCCGAGCCGGATCAATTCGGGGATTTCCTTTACGGCGGCGAGATCCTGGGGCGAGAGCAGATAGCGTTTATCGCCGAGGTCGCGCGTTTCTCCATCCACCACGATCTCATAGGGCATGCGACAGGCCTGGGCACATTCGCCGCGGTTGGCGCTGCGCTGGCCGAGGGATTCGCTGGTGAGGCACTGGCCGGAATAGGCCACGCAGAGCGCGCCGTG
>JBMOHI010000589.1:0-1748 GCA_049317925.1 Terrimicrobiaceae bacterium | reverse complement strand
GGAGCCTCCGCGTGAACAGCCCTCGCAATTTCACCCTCGTCCTTTCAAAGGCATGTCCGTAATTTTTGATTCCGCCCGGCGCTACGAATTGTGCGGTTTGTTGGGCCGCGGCGGCTTGGGCGAAGTGCTCCTGGCTACTGACACCCAACTGGACCGGAAGGTTGCGATCAAGCGTCTCTACCGGAACCCCGGGGCCACGGCGGAGGCCGCCGCCGCCGCCATCCGCGAGGCCCGAGTGCTGGCCTCCCTACTCCATCCCAACGTCGTCGCCGTATTCGACATCTTCGATTTCCTCGACGATGTGCTGGTCGTGATGGAATACGTGCCGGGTCGCACCCTCCAGGAACTCGGCGATTATGCGCCGATGAACTTTTCGGATTTTATGATGGTGGCCCAGCAGAGCCTGCGGGGCATAGCCGCTGCGCATGAAATTGATCTGCTGCATTTGGACATCAAGCCAAGCAACATCATGGTCTCAGCGGGCACCAATGGCTGGAAGGTCAAGGTGCTCGACTTCGGGCTCGCCCGGCTGGCCCGGGCCACCCAGGCGCGAACCGCCGACGACGAGCCCCGCGAGTTGCTGGGCAGCATTTATACGATGGCTCCGGAGCAGTTCGATGAGGAAACTTTGGGGACGCACACGGACATCTATTCCCTCGGCTGCGTGCTCTATTTTATTCTCGCGGGCACTTACCCCTTCGTGGGCGATTCCGTCGAGGCGGTGGTCAACGCCCATCTGACCCACACACTGGTTCCCCTGCAGGACGTCCGGCCCGATATTCCGCCCGCCGTTGCCGCGTGGGTGATGGCTTTGATGGAAAAAGAACCCGCCCACCGTCCCGTCTCAGCCTATGCCGCGCTCGATCAGCTTCAGGCGGCTGGTGTTTCCACTCAGGCCGCGTGATTGTTGCCCGCTGGATTATCGATGCTGGCAGCTTACGGTTCGCCAACCACAGGATTCGGAATCACGATGGCCCTTGAACGGGCGGCCCTCGTCAGCACCTCCTTGCCGGAGGGAACCATCTCGCGAGCCATCCCGCGGTAGCGGAGTGGCTGATAACCCAGCGCCATCATCGCGTCCAGCGGTGCCTCCTTAAGCGCGGGCTTCCAGTCCGGAATGCCTCCGGTTTCATAAAAGTAAATCCAGGAGCGGTCTTTGCGGGCCCATCCAGCAACGAGAACGACATGACGGCGCGGGATGTTGAGCAAATCCCCGGGACGAAGATCCTTCGGGTCGGGAAGCACATCGCAGACTGCCGGCAACTGCGAGGAGTCGTGAACTTGCGGCAGCTTGAGACAGCGGGATACAAACCCCGAGCAATCCACACCGGCGGCTTTTGAACTCACGGCGGCGTTATCGGCCAGTCGTTTGGCCGGGGTGGAAACGTCGCCGGCCGCATGGCCTGCGGCGATGGATTGATCAAATGACGAAGGATCATCGAAGCCACCCCATTTATACGGGATACCGACATTGACCTCTCCCGGCATCCACCAACCATCGCGGCCTGAAGCCGGTCGGTAACCGATATCCGGCGTATCCACACGGATTCCCGCGGGATCAGGGCCGTGCAGAATGTTGCGGGCAAAAGGACGCCACGGGTGCCGCGTATAGATCTCGGCGATGGAGAGAGCCTCGGCCGGGGTGACTTGGGACGGCGCAGAGGGATCGCCGGGAACGAGCGCATCCTTTGAAGACGGCATCGGCTCGACGGTTGCGCAGCCGGAAAAAACGGCCGCCAGAAATCCCA
>JBMOHI010000588.1:0-1766 GCA_049317925.1 Terrimicrobiaceae bacterium | reverse complement strand
GGAACTTGACCAGCGAGCCGTGCTGAATGGCGTCGATGAACTCGTTGGTGAACTGTTCGCTGGAGAGATAGACGACTTTGGCTGACTTTTGATTCTGAAGAATGTAGTGGCCGATGGCCTGGAGGAGATGGGTCTTACCCAGCCCGCTGCCGCCATAGACGAAAAATGGGTTGTACGTTTTGGCAGGGGTCTTGGCGATGGCGAGGGCGGCGCTGTGGGCGAACTGATTGTTCGAGCCGACGACAAAAGTGTCGAAGGTGTTGCGGGGATTCATGCCCGAGGTCGCCGGGCTCTGCACCCGCTCGCGGGCGATAACGCGCGCGGGCTGGGCCTCATGGTTGCTGGCAGCCGCAACCGTGGCAGTCTCTTCGGCTCCCACGGCAACGAACTGCACCTTGCGGGGACTGCCCAGAATCTCCGCAGCGGCGTCCTGCACGAGCGGCAGGTAATTGCTCTCGATAAAGAATTGATGAATCGGATTCGGCACTCCCAACACGAGTTTCGTGCCATCGTCGGACACCACATCCACGCCCTGAAACCAACGCTCAAAACCGTCCGCACTAATGCGCTGCCGGATTACCTCGGAAAGCGAGGTCCAGATTTGTCCGCAATTGGATGTCATAGAGAGTTATACACGTGATTCCTAACAGCCCGAGCGGAACCAATACGACGCGGCCAAGCAGCTTGAGCGAGGGACAGAAGAACGGAAATCGGCCGGCAAGCCAAGCGTTTTTCCAAGGTGATGGGGAGAAGAGAATTCATAAACAATTGATTATCAGTATATTAAAAAATATTTACCAAGGGGATCCTGGCCGGGCCTGCCTGAACCTTCTCATAACTCCGGTTTCCCCGGCGGAAGCGGGAGCGGATGGTAAGTTCAAGGGTGCGAGTCATTTTCACAAGTTATTCACAGGCGGGTAACCCTCAGGTGCCGCAAGCGGCGCGAGAATAGAAATCGAACCCCGTTTCGCTCAAGCAAAAATGGCGAAATCGTCACAATTAAATTTTGGTTTTCCGGCCAAATTTTCTTGACCGTCCCGTCCATCAAGATGGCGTCTGGGTTTGCGGGGCGATGGCCTTTTTCGACGCGAAAAAAATCGAGAACGCAAACGTGACCGTGCAGCCGATGAGAACGAAATACGGCCAGGAAATCGCCGGCCACCAATCCGGCATGAAGCCGCCGAAGGAGAGTTTGAAGACCGTGCCGGTGGCGGGATCATCGTAGAGGGGGATCTGAATTTTCGCGAGGATCAGCACGGCGGCGATACCGAGCAGCATGCCGAACACATTGGCGATGTCGTTGCCGCGGTGTTCCGTGAGAACGCCGAGCAGAAAGACTCCGAGGATTGCGCCGTAGCCGTAACCGAGAATGCCGATGGCCAGGGGAATGATGGTGACGTTGGTCTTCAACGCCGCGTAGGCCACGGCCGTGGCCACGATGATCATGAGGAGTCCGAAGACCGCGGTGGCAATGCGGGCCGCGCGCACCGCCCGGCGATCGCTGGCCGCTGGGTTGATGTAGGGCTGGTAGAAATCCCTGATGAAAGAAGTGGCGAGGGCGTTCAGTGCCGCCGAGGTCGAGCCCATCATGGTAGCAAAGACGCCGGCGATGATGAGGCCGCGAATCCCGACCGGCATGGAATGCACGATGTAGTGGGCGAAGATTTCGTTGGTGACTGTGGGCAGCAAAGGGTCGTGGTTCACCTGATAGTACACCCAGAGGAGGATGCCGACGACGAGGAAGGCGAGCACGATCGGGATGTCGG
>JBMOHI010000587.1:0-1777 GCA_049317925.1 Terrimicrobiaceae bacterium | reverse complement strand
CTCGACTTTCGATTCCGGAAGAATCTTGTTCAACCACCACTCACCGCCCGCGAACATCCCCATGCCCTTCAAATCACCGACGGCATATTTGAACCAGAGGGTGAGGCGCTGCCAGCAGGTCTCGGGATGCGGAAAGGGAAGGAAATGCCAGATGATGAAGTTCGCGAACTTTCCGTCCAGCTTCTCCGGAAGGATCACATCGCCTTCCTGAAGCGGACTCCAGTCCAGCTTTTGGGGAAGAATAACCTCGCCGTCGAGATCGTGATGGACGGTGACCTGGTGGTGTTTCACATGGCTGAGCCGGTATCCGATCGGATCGAACCAAGTCAGAAAGGAGAAGAGATACAGAAAAAAATCATTCAACGACTGGGTGCGGAACGGGGTCTTGTGACTGAGCTCATGGCAGGCAACACCACCCAAAAAATGCGGAAAAGTCCCATGCCAAAAAAGACAGAAGAGAAGGACGGGCACCGCCCACATCCAGTTCGTTTTATTGATGTTCAAAAAGGCCAGATAGCAGATCGTCGCGGTCAGAGTGAAGAGCCCCAGGTGCAGCAGGACATGAATGAGCGCCTTCGCATCACTCTTCTTCATCAACTGACTCATGACGGCCTTGTCGATCGGGCTGCGATACCAGTTGATCTTGATCTCCTCCTGCAGGACGCGTTCGGTTTCCATGCGCAAAACGTGGCGCATAAACACGAAACCGGCAATGTCACCAGCGCCAAAAAACATATCCCGATTGACAATTTTGTTCACTCGGACTCAAGGTCCTGCCGATGACTCGGATCGCGAAACACGCAAAGCAGACCGCGTCCGTGCGGGCGGTCTTCCGCGGCGATGAGCGCTGCACATTTGTCCGCGCCATTTACGAGCCGGGCGGTTCGTATGGTCCGCATCGGCAACGGGCCCACCAACTCGTGGTCATGTTGCAGGGCGAGGCCGTTGTGCAGATGCAGAGGGGGTCCATCGTTCTCCGGGAGGGTGAGGGAATTCTCGCGCAACCCGGATGGCGGGTTTTCTACCAGTTTAGCCGGGAGCAGCAGAGCATTCATACAGGATGTCAGGTGGAGGGATCCTGCCTCAGCAAAAGTGAACGGCTTCTGCTGGCCGGGGTGCGCGGGGTTCATCCCGTGCCGGCCGCCGTGCATACCTTGATTGGTGAAGGGTTGGCCTCGCCCGCGACGGGCGGAAAGCACTTCTTTGCGGCCATGGTTCTTCTGGCCAAAGCCTGTCTCCTCCGGTTCGCCGCCCATGTTCTGGAGTCGCCCGGTTCCGGGAGCCCCCTCCACCCCGCACTGGGTCGTGCCCTGGAAGTTTTGCAGCGCGAACCGGTGGAACTTCACACGGCCGGCGAGCTCGCGGAACGTTGCGGCGTTTCCGTTTCCCGGCTGAGGCAACTCTTCCGCGAGGCCGGGAAGGACAGTCCGTCGGCGCTACTCTGGCAGATCAAGACCGGGCTGGCGGTCCGGATGATCCGCTCGACGGGATTGACTCTCGGCGAGATCGCAGACCAGAGCGGATTTGCCAATCCGTTCCACCTCTCCCGCAGCGTGAAGAAACTCACCGGGCTTCCGCCCCGCGAGTTGCGCCGCGTCGAATGGGAGGGCGACCGTTGATTTCGTGATTGGACCTTTTTGACCGCTCGAATCGTCCGATTCGGGATTAGCGCTTACCAATCGCGGATACTCCGATTCCAGAATCCCCCGTCGGAGTTGGCGGGAGCCTGCTTTTGGTTTTGTTTGTAGACTTTGGTTTCCATTGGCTGGCCCCCTCC
>JBMOHI010000586.1:0-1799 GCA_049317925.1 Terrimicrobiaceae bacterium | reverse complement strand
GTGCCATGCGATCCGGCATTCACTCCCACATTGCCTTCGCTGTCCGCAACCAATCCGCCGTTGACCAGCAGCGCACCCGAACCGGAGACCCCAACGGACAGAACATTGGTTGTGCTCCAGGTTCCCGAACTGACCGTGGCCGACCCGTGGGAACCGGCGTTGACCGCCAGCAAGGCATTCGTCCCGGAAACATATCCGCCGGTCACATTCAAAACACCCGTCCCCGAATTGCCCACAACCAGGTCCGTGGTCACGCTCCAGACCCCGCCGCTCACAGTGGCCGTGCCGAGCGCCGCGGCGTTTTCTCCCAGGCGGCCGTTGGTGCTGGAAACCAATCCTCCCTCCACGTTCAAGGTCCCCGTGCCCGAGTTGCCCACGACCAGATCGTTGGCATTGGTCCAGGTCCCGCTACTCACCGTCACACTCCCCTGCGAGCCCAGGTTGTTGCCCACGTAACCGAACGTGTCAGAAACCAACCCGCCGCTAATGGTCAAAACGCCCGTCGCATCGCCGCCGATGATGAGAACGTTGGCATGACTCCACGTGCCCCCGCTGACCATGGCCGTGCCGTGCGAGCCCGCGTTGAATCCAAGAAATCCGTCCTCGTCGGAAACCACCCCGCCACTGATGAGCAAAACACCGGTGCCCGAGCTGCCCACGGTGAGACCGTTGGCATTGCTCCATGTCCCGCTGCTCACCGTCGCTGTGCCGAGGGAACCCGCATTGTTCCCGAGGTAGGCGTTCGTTCCACTGAGCACTCCGCCCGAGACCGCCAGCGTGCCGACGGACGAATTTCCGACCAGAACATCGTAAAACGTCCCGGACACCCCCGTGGGCAGCGCCGCCGTGCCGGAGTTGTCAATCACGGCCGTGTCCGCCGTCGTGGGAATTCCGCCAACCCAGTTGCCGCTCACATCCCAATTGCCGGAAACCGCATCCCAATTCACCTCCGCCGCCTCGCTGCAAGGCAAGGCCGCCACGACGGCAAGAAGCAGGGCGATCCGGGTTTTCATGACAGGAACTTTTATAGCCCTTTCCGCCCCACAGGCGAGTTAAAGAAGACCGCCCCCCTGAGGCAAAGGACAAAAAACCGGCCAGCGGGCATCAACGTGCCTGGCCTCCCCCTCCGTTCGCCTTTATCCGCGATCATCTGCGTAATCCGCGGTCAAAAACTTCCGCATGAATCCGGCCAAAAGAATTCCCGGTGCGTGAAGCTGGATTTTCTCGCGCGGCCCCCTAAACTCCGCGCCCATGAAGTATATTTTTGTGACCGGCGGTGTCGTCAGTTCCCTCGGCAAAGGGCTCGCCGCCGCCTCTCTCGGCACCCTGCTGGAACACCGCGGTCTCAAGGTCGTCCTGATGAAGCTCGACCCCTACCTCAACGTCGATCCCGGCACGATGAACCCCTTCCAGCACGGCGAAGTCTATGTGCTGGCCGACGGGGCCGAGACCGACCTCGACCTCGGGCACTACGAACGCTTCACCAACTGCACCCTCACCCGCGCCAATAACATCACCAGCGGTCAGGTCTATGAAACCGTCCTGGCCAACGAACGCCGCGGCGACTACCTCGGCAAAACCGTCCAGGTGATCCCCCACATCACCGACGAGATCAAACGCCGCATCCGCGACCTCGGGGAGAACTCCGGCGCGGACGTCCTCATCACCGAAATCGGCGGCACCACCGGCGACATCGAGGGTCTCCCGTTTCTGGAAGCCATCCGCCAGTTTCAGCTCGAGGCCGGCTTCGGCAACGTGCTCATCATGCACGTCACCCTCATTCCCTACATCAAGGCCGC
>JBMOHI010000585.1:0-1809 GCA_049317925.1 Terrimicrobiaceae bacterium | reverse complement strand
AGAGCGGCTGTGCCTCCTCTCACCCCCTACCAACTTGCACTCTGGAGTGTCTACTGGAGGGGTGGCTGGACCCTCCTCCCCCAGGCCCAGAGGGTGACCCTACAGTGGTGGGTTTGATGCTGTCTGCGGGCCTGGAAAAGCTGGGTCACAGGGAGGGTGCCTTGGATGCACTGTTCCGGGCCAAGGGGAGGGTTCCATCCGATGCCCGCGTGCGTCTTTCCCTGGCCAAGCTCCTTTTTCGTGCGGGGCGCAAGGAGGAGTCCCAGGCGGAGCTGGCCTGTGAAGCCAACCGGCTGATGCATGAGCTGGGCTGTCCGCTCTACGGGCAGCCGCAGTTGAAGGGGGCAGCTGTACGGTTGGAGGAGCTGGGTTCCCCATCAAGATGAGGGTTTTCGGCCCGGCTTGAGCGGGGTCGGTCCTCTTTGCTTATAGGCGATGCCATGCGGGCTATCTTCATTAGTTATCGAAGGGAAGATGCCGAGGGGCAAGCGGGGCGTCTGTACGCCGATCTGGTCGGCTTCTTTGGGGAAGACAAGGTCTTTATGGATGTCGTCGATATTGAGCCTGGAAGGGACTTCCGAAAGGCCATTGATGACCAGGTCGCCTCCTGCGGTGTTCTTCTGGCGCTTATCGGCAGGGATTGGCTTGACTTGAAAGATAAAACTGGCCGGCGACGGTTGGAGGATCCCATGGATTTCGTCCGGCTCGAAACCGCATTGGCCCTCAAGCGGGATATTCCTGTTATTCCGATTCTTGTGCGTGGGGCAAGCTTGCCGCAAGCCGAGCAGCTGCCAGCAGATCTGACCGACCTGATCTATTGGAACGCCGTTGAGCTTTCCCATGCACGTTGGGATTCGGATGTGCAGGTTCTGATCAAGGCGTTGCGTCCCTATGTTGACCACCCTGCGGATGCTGACCGTGCCCGTGCTGGTTTGGCGTCCGGTGTTTCATCAGGCGGGCAGGCGTTGATTGAGCCAGGGCGGCTGCCGGGTAGCTTGTGGAGGAGCCTCGGATGGCGTTTGTCCATCCTCGCTGTGTGCGTGAGCGTATTCGCTTGCGTCCTGATTGTTCTGAACGCCCGCCGTCTCACTGCTCCGGCCGGTGAGTCGGGCCCATCGGTTCCTGACGCCTCATCAGGCCGGAACGCTTCCTTCCCCTGCCGGCCTTTTCTTGCCATCGGTAAAGAGATGCGTTGGCAGATCTTGAAGAGTGCCCAGGTGGTCAATGCGGGTACACTGCAGGTGATTTCGGTAAGCGAGGCGGCGCGGGAGTGGGAGGTTGAGCAGATCACGGAAACAAAAGCCAACAAAAAAGTGTTCCTCCGCGGTACCTTCAGCGAGACGAAGGTGGCGCTCAATCGCGGAGATGCGGAAAAGTGGATCGGCACTTGCGAGGCGGATCGAATCGTGGGAACCGTCAAGACGACGTACACCAGCGACATGCCCTTTGTTATCCGCTAATGGCCCCTTTCCTCAAGGCGGGGGAGGGGGCCGGCGGACGCCAACTTGGAGGCCAACCTCTGGATTGCGGCGGAGTGTTTGTGGCCACTGCGCGGCAAACACCTCCTTGCTGAGTTTGCCGCTAAAAGTTCCGAATAAAGTCTCAACCGTTGGCGCTGGCGATGGAGGGGATCTGCTCGGTGAAGAAACCTATCTCTCGCGCCGGTGCTGCAGAGACGTGGTCACACCATGGTAGACAAGCATTCACGATCTTCCCCGACGAAAGCGGCGATGGCTGAGACTGGCCAGCGCGTTCCCCATTCAGCCGCCACGCAAGCCCGCAGAACCCTGGCCATCGTGGTTGCCGTTG
>JBMOHI010000584.1:0-1810 GCA_049317925.1 Terrimicrobiaceae bacterium | reverse complement strand
CGACTGGTTCGCCGGCGGTAAGCTCCCGCTCGATGGTGAAATAGCGGGTCTGATAGCTCTCCTCGAAATTGCCATTTTCGGCGTCGTCCCACGATTCGACGAGTGCCTCTCCGGCGATCGTCAGTCTCACGCAACCCTCCTGGGCGTAAACTCCCAGTCGGTAGCGGCCGGAAACCGGAGGAGTGAGCGACCCGCTGAAACGAACAGCATAGGTGCCCCGCATCACGCCGGGTCCGGGCGAAGCCCAGCCCCAGGAAAAATCCACCTGCGGCACACTCCAACTCGCGTCGGGTGAATCGCCGGGATGGTGGGAATTGAAAAAATCGGCCTTCAGTCCTGCGGCGGGCTTTCCGTCGGCACCCGCATGGGTGAAATGATCGACGATCGTCTCCATCGTGCCAACGAGGCTGCATCCCTCCATGTAAAGGATCTCGACCTCGGAACCGCAGATTTCCCGGATTCCTTGCAAAGGGCTCACGGAATAGAACGGTGTGACAGATGCACTCCCGCCTCCTCCGAGCCGGGCCACGGCGGCATTGGGCCCCGTTACCAGAATGCGCCGCAAAACCCGGGAATCCAGTGGCAATAAGGGTCCCTCGTTTTTCAGAAGCACGATGCTTTCCTCGGCCACCTCCCGCGCGACATCACGATTTTCGGTTGTGTCCAATCCGGCCTTATCGGCGTTTGTTGCCGGAGCGCCATACCTCAAGATGGCCCCGAGGATGCGAGTTGCTTTGTCGTCGAGTTCTTCCGCGGAAAGAAGGCCTTCGTCGAGAGCGTGGAGGACGGATTTCCGGTTGAGAAGCTTTCCGGGTCCGGGCATTTCCAGATCCAATCCCGAGTCATAGACCTCCGGCCCATGCACGGCCCGCCAGTCCGAGACGACGAAACCGGGGAAGCGCCAGTCGTCCTTGATCACCTGCTGGATCAACCAGGCTGACTCCGAACAATAGACGCCGTTCAGGCGGTTGTAGGCGGTCATGATGCCGCAGGGATTCCCGGTGCGCACGGCCAGTTCGAAAACGCGCAGATACAATTCCCGCAGGGTGCGCTCGTCCACTTCGGAACTGACTTTTTCCTGATCGCGCTGCTGGTTGTTTGCGGACATCGCTTTGACACAGGCGCCCACGCCTTCCGCCTGGATGCCGCGGATTTCCGCTCCTCCGAGCAGGCCGGCCAGCCAGGGATCTTCCGAGAACGTTTCAAAACTTCGGCCGTTGAGCGGATGGCGGTGCAAATTGACTTTCGGACCGAGCAAAATCGAACAACCCAGGGCGCGGGTTTCGCGGCCGAGGACTCGCCCGGCACTTTCAATCAAATCCTCGTTCCATGTCGCCGCCATCCCGATTCCAGTCGGCAGGCAGGTGGCCGGGCTCGACTCACTGCCGCATAGGGTCACCCCGTGTCCACAGTCTGTCACCCGGATGGAAGGAACACCAAGGCGCGGAACACCGTGAAAATGCCAGTCGTCCACCCCGGCCAGAAGCGCCGCTTTTTCCTCACGGGTCATCCGGGCGAGAAGGGATTGGACGCTTCCTTCCTTGGCTGCGGCCAAGGGAACACTTTTAGACGGGGCGACGGACACAGTTACGATATATCAAACAATTGATTGTTTGGCAATTTCCACTTGGAGGCCGGGGGGAGGCGGGTTTTCCGGTCGGACTTAATCGACCGGAAAGCTGCTGAAACGGTATTCCGGCTTCCAACCCAAACGGTCCATTGTCCAGGCGATATCCGCTTTCTCTTCTGCTCCCGGGCCGGCCATAACGTAAAAGACCTCGCAGGTCACCTGCTCCGCCGTGAGTCCGCC
>JBMOHI010000583.1:0-1820 GCA_049317925.1 Terrimicrobiaceae bacterium | reverse complement strand
CGTCCTCGCCGGTGACGTTGTTTGGGAAAACTTTTCCCCGGCCGAGACCGCCCGCCTGCGCGAAATCCTGGCGCAGCCCCCGCCTAATCTTCTCTTCCTGCCGGGCCGGATTCCGGACGAAGCCGCGTTCAACAGCCTGGTTCACGATGCCGGTATCCTCTTCCTCGCCTATGAGGATTTTCCCAACAGCAGCAACATGCTGACCAAGGCGGCCGTTTTCGAGCGTCCGGTGATCACAAGTCAGGGCTTTTGCATGGGCAGGCGCACGGAACACTTCCGCCTTGGTCTGACTGTTCCCGAAGCCAACCCCGCAGCCTGCGCCGCCGCCATCCGGCAAATCGCTGCCGGCCATATTCCGAACCCCGACTGGGACGGCTACCGCCGACGGCACGATCGGGCCGCACTGCACGCCGCATTCACCAAACTCCTCGCGGCCTCCGGCTGAATGGATCCTCTCATCAGCATCATCACGCCCGCGCACAATGCCGCCCGCTGGCTGCCCGAAACCCTTGGATCCGTCGCCCGGCAGACTTATCCCCATTGGGAACTGGCAGTCACGGACGACGGGTCCTCTGACGACACCTTCGCCGTCGCCACCGCATTTCAGAAGGCTCATCCCGACAAAAACATTCAGGTCCTCCGCCACGAACACGCCGGAGGCCCGAGCGGCGCCCGCAACACATCCATCAAGGCGACCACCGGCGAATATCTCGCCTTCCTCGATTCCGACGACCTTTGGCTCGGGGAGCATCTCGCCCGCGCCGTGAAAGTGCTCCGGGATACCGGCGCGGATTTTGTCTTTTGTCCGCATCTCCGCTTCGAGACCGATCCCACCGTTACCGACGGTCCCTATGGCCGCGACGACGCCCGCTGGGGCCCTTTCCCCGACTGCCTCTACGTCCACTGCTACATCATTCCGGCCACCGTCGTCGTTCGACGGTCAGCCGTTGCAAGAGCCGGACTCTTCGACGAAGACCGCCGCGTGCAATCCGGCGAGGACCTCGAACTTTGGATGCGCCTCGCCGCCTCCGGTGCCCGGTTCGAAATCCAACCCGTCCCCACCACGCTCTATCGCGCCCATCCCGACGCGGCCTCAAAAAACAAGTCCCGTATGGCGGAAACCAAGGCCTGGGCCATCTGGAAAAACCGCGACGCCATCAAAAGCGTGCCTCCGGCGTTTCGCCACCAGCGCACCGGCATCGTCTGCGAGGAGGCGGCCCGGGCCAGTCGCGGCACCCGGCCGGACAAGGCGGCGGGATATTATCTGATGGCTTTCCGGGTCAACCCGCGGCGGCTGAAGTATCTGTTTTACGCCGTGGCCTGCGCCGCCTACGCGGCAGTGCGCGGACAGTTTCCCCCCGTGATTACGCGTCCTTCGCCCTAGCTTTCTTGACGATCCGGCGCAGGAATCGCAGAGGGCGGGCATGGCGCGGCCCTTGCAGCAGCCGGGAGCCCCCGTCAATCGCCTCCGGCCAGTCGGCCGTCCGCGACTTCTTCAGATCGATGTGTTTGGCGATAAATCCGAGATACCGGTCCGCCATGGCTTCCTCGCTGTAGTGTGTCGCCGCAATCTCCCGGGCCGCGGCGGAAAGTCTCTCCAAGAGCGGGCGGTCCTGGTGCAAACGGAGGATGGCGTCCACGTAAGCCTTGGGATCATCCTGCGGGACAAGAAATCCGTTCTGTCCATCGCGGATCACTTCATCCACCAGGCAGGGAATGTTGCCGCAAATGGGAACCAGCCCACCCTTCATCCCTTCCAGCAAAGTGAGCGGACCGGTCTCGTGGGTGGAAGCCAGCATATAGACGTCGTGCGCCGCGAT
>JBMOHI010000582.1:0-1822 GCA_049317925.1 Terrimicrobiaceae bacterium | reverse complement strand
TTAGGAATTGACTTTGAAGAAAAAGCATTTTACGACATCCTGAAAGCACTGTGTGTAAAGTACGACTTCAAATACCCAGACGACAAAATGATTGAATTAGCAAAAGCCGTTAAAGACTTGGTTGACGGACAAGCCAAATTCCCTGACTGGAACAAGCGAGACGACATTAAATCAGCTTTGAAAGTTGGACTCATTCTTTTGCTTGACGAGTTTGGCTATCCACCAGTTGAGAGAGACGAAGTATATGTTGAGATTTTTGAACAAGCAGAAAACTTTAAGAAAAATCAGAACGGATGAGCCACCGCAGCAGCCACACACATTGCCAAGCCGCACAAGCCGACACCCGAGCCAAAACCTGGCAAAGAGTGTGTTTGTCCAACCGCACGACAGTCCGACAAATGGACGGAGAAAAAGAAGCACTAGGCGGTACTAAGTGCTGCCGAAAATTGCTCCTAAACGTCGCACCTTCGTCAGCACAAACGTTGGCAGTAATTTAATTCAGACAATAATCATAAAATGAAATTGCATATACCCCCACCCAAATAGATCAAACCAAATGGAAAAAACAAAGCCATCTAATGCCTCTGTCCCGGGCCAAACCAACGACTTTCTTCTCCTGATCTTCTTCGGCCTATTTTTATGTGGAGGTCTTCTGTTCTTTTTCTTCGGCTTGCGCGAACTGTACCAGCAATCCGAATTCAAGCGCCGGAGTCCGGAGGCCATTGGCGTGGTTAACAACTACTTCGATTCGATGGAAATCCTGGTCACCTACCCAACAGCAACCGGAGATGAAATATACGCCATGCCCAGGAATGTTAATTTGCCACGCCCTGCCATCGGCAGCCGCGTCCGCCTGTGGTACAACCCGAAGCAGCCTCAGGAAGTGGTGGCACAATCGGGAATGCCTTTTTCTATGCTGGGTGGTATCCTTGCGTTGCTGATTTTTGGCGGGGTAGGCGCAACAGGCCTCTACTTCATATGGCGCTCCCGCCAATTGCGCCTTTGGCTGTACAGGAACGGCCAACGGGTAGAGGCAGCGTTCGTACGTTCCTACTGGACAGGGGGGGGCCATGGAAAGTTTACATACAAGGTGTGCGCCGAGTGGACAGACCCTTCCACCGGAGAAATCCATACCTTCTCCGGATTCCTGTACGGCACTTCTCTCCTCCAACAACTCAAGGATAAGCGGGTTGTTGTTGTGCTCATTGACCCCGACGACCCAAGGCGGTATTATGTGGAGCTGCCGGAATAGAGTAGTATATAAAGAGTGCAACTGGACTGTCAGACGACGAAATAAATAAATCAGACAGCCAAAGGAATTTGAAAATTGGTCAAAAAATACTGTAATTTTGTCTCTGAAAGTGCGCCGTTTAATCTGGGCAGAAAGAAACTATATCAGGGGGTTCCAGGCAACTTATTCGCTTTCGCCTGTAAGGTTTCGTGGGATAAAGGCTACTTTAAAAAATAGCAAATATGGGACACATAAAAGAACCAGTTGGTGTTGACCTTAATGTAGGCCCTACGGCTTTGTCTGCGGAGGATCGCCAGATATTGAGTGCTGCTATTGCACAATACAAACTGACAAAGGAAGTACCGAAGTCAAAACCTAAATTGGCAAAAACAACAAGCCGAAGAAACGGGACAACTAAACTTCGGACGAGAAGTCGAAAAATTGCGACTAAAAAAACCGCAGCGGCATCCTCAAACTAATATGCGCTGAACTTTGCGTGGCTATCAACCACCCGCTAAACGCGGCGGTGTGACAGTCACGCACAAACGTTGAGCGAGGCCAGCGTATGAAATAATAAGGTGCTTGGCGATG
>JBMOHI010000581.1:0-1836 GCA_049317925.1 Terrimicrobiaceae bacterium | reverse complement strand
AAGGTGTCGACGTTTTCTCCTGTTAGGCGGTAGAGCATTTCACCGGCTTTGGGGACGTAAAGAATTCCCTCGTCTTCGCGGTCGGCGAAGTCCGCCGGGTTGATACTGGCCGGATCGCGGTAGCCGAGATTGATTTCGTGGCAGATGGACTCAGGGATGCCCGTGGCGAGGGTGACTTTGACGCGGCATTTTTCCACGCCGTCCTCATAGGTGCCGACACCGCGGACGTGGGTGGAATGAGCGAGGATGCCCCAGGGGTGATCTTTGAACCGGTCCCACTGTTTTAAGAAGTAGTCGCGGCAGTGGTAGCCGATCTCGCGGATGAGGCGGCCGTGGACGACGCTGATCTCGTGAATGTGCGGGGCGTAGATGATCAGTTCGCCGCCATCGGCCACGACGGGTTCGAGTTTGTACATGCATTTGCCGCCGACCCAGAGTTCGTCATACATGGCGGGGGCGCAGGAGAGGACGGTGTGGAAGGGGCGCTCTTTGTAGAGGATGTGGAGCTCGTCGGAGTGGTCGCTGGCGGCGTCCCAGGCTTGCTCGGGGGTGCCGGCGAACAGCCCGGCGAAGTTTTTGCCTTCAACGACGAGACAGAAGCACAATTTTTCGATGGGGACGAGGGCGGCGGCGCGATCGACGACTTTGCGCACGGGAGTCCATTTGTTGCCGATGATCATCGGGTTGGTGATGACGGCGCCGAGCCAGTGGAAGAAATTCAGGATGTCCGGACCGGAGACGCCGGGGAAAAGGTATTTGTTGCCGCCGGAGAACCCGACGACTTCGTGGGGAAAGACGGGCCCGATGATGATGATGCGATCGTAATCGAAGAGGTGCTTGTTGATGGAAACAGGGACATCCATGGCGAAGAGTCCGCCGGAGAGTTTGCTGATGTCGGCGGCGGGGATATGGCCGAGGGAACGGAGGGCATCGGGGTTGTCCCATTCGTGGTTGAGGAGGCGGGGCGCGGCAAACTCTCCGGCGCGTTCGGCGGGGGAGAGTTCCAGGCGCTCGCAAATGGCCTCCTGGGTCATGGGCGGATGCGTGCCGAGGGCGACCATGACATCGACCGCGCGGCATTGCGGGGCGATGAGGCGGTGGAGTGTCTTGAAGACAGGGCCGACGGGCGCGGTGCGGGTGGAATCGGGGACGATGAGAAGGACGCGTTTGTCCTGCCAGTCGTGGCCGGCGCAGGCGGCGGCGATGGCGGTTTCGATTTCGACCGGAGCGAGGCTCTGGCCGGGGAGGGCGATCCGGGTGATGAGGCTCATCAGATTGTTTGCGAAAGGAAACCGCCGTCCACGCGGATGTCGGTGCCGGTGACGAAACTGCTGGCTTTGTCGCTGGCGAGAAAAACGGTGGCCCCGGCGAGTTCGCGGGCTTCGCCGAAACGACCCATCGGCGTGTGGCCGAGAATGGATGCGGCGCGCGGAGTGGGGGATCCGTCCTCGTTGAAGAGGAGGCGGCGGTTTTGTTCAGCGGGGAAGAAGCCGGGAGTGATGGTGTTGACCCGGACGCCATGCGGGGCCCATTCGCGGGCGAGGAAGAGGGTGAGGTTGAGCACGGCGGCCTTGGCGGCGGAGTAGGTGACGACGCGCGAGAGGGGCAGGTGGGCGGAAACGCTGGCGATGTTGATAATGCTACCGCGTCCGGCGGCGCACATGGCGGGGCCGAATTCCTGGCAGGGAAGGAGGAGTCCGCCGACGAGGTTCAGGTTGAAGTTTGCCGTCCAGTCCTCGGCGGTGATGTTCTCGAAGGGGTTCTCCGCGGTCACGGTGACGCGCGGATCGTTACCGCCGGCGGCGTTGATCAAAGTCGTGACGGGACCGAATTTCG
>JBMOHI010000580.1:0-1839 GCA_049317925.1 Terrimicrobiaceae bacterium | reverse complement strand
TCGACACCCTGAGTTTCCACCTCGAGGATGGCAAGTCCAGCCTGGCCAGATTGCTAAAGTCCGCGGTGCCGTTCGATGGCATTGTCTGCCAGTCCGACGCCCAGGCCAATGGGGCGATCAACGAGCTTGTCCGCCATGGCATCAAGGTGCCCGAAGCGGTCAAGGTGACGGGTATTGATAACTCACCGGTGGCCGAGGACTGCATCGTTCCGATCACTTCCGTGACGTCGGAGATGAAGCGGGCCGGCTTGAAGGCAGTGGAGATTCTCTTGCAAAAAATCAAGGGCCATTCCGTCCGGTCGGCTACCATCGAGCCGAGTTTGTTTTTGCGGAGTTCGTCGGGAGCGGAAAAGTCGAAATATACCGACCGGCGTGACCTCGAGTAAGTCCGCTCGCGGGGGGGCTAACGTGTGAAGATGGCTTTGAGTAATTCTTTGAGCCGGTCCGGTGGGACGTCTGCGGGTGGAATGTTCTGACGCGCCGCCTCGGCGGAGGTGGCCCCGGCGGCCTGACCCAGGGCGACGGCAACTCCGGTTACGCGATAGCTGGAATGAGAGAGGAAATCGCCGCTGATGCAGCGGCCAGCCATCATGAGATTGTCCAGATCTCTCGCGCAAAGAGCCCTTAAGGGAATTTCGTACGGTTGAGTTTTGAAGGGCTCTTCTTCGAATCCCTTCCCCTTCTTCGAATCGGTCGAATGCACATCGATCCAGTAATTCACGAGACAGACGCCGTCCTCGTGCCGGGCTCCGATGCGCATGTCGTCCGCTGTTACAGTGTAACGACCGTGAATCCGCCGACCTTCGCGGGTGCCGATCTGCTCGGGGGTGGCCACGAGAAGGAGATCCTTCCATGGTCCCCCGCGGGCGCGGAGGCCGTTCACCGCCTGATGAATCTCGGCCCGTCCGTGCAGGGTGGCCCGGGTCACGTCTCTTTCGTTGATGGGCGATACGCCATATTCATGATTCATCATCAGGGCCAGCAGGTTATCCCTGAGGTGAAAAAGCGTGGGCGCATGGTAGGAGGGCTCGACGCCACTGTCTTTGAGTGCTTTCAGAAAATGTGCGGTCGGTCCGAGAAAACTGTCGTGCCGGAAGGTATCAGTGAAAACCAGGAAGGGACGCAGGGCGTCAATATCGCCTGCCGTGACGAGCCCCATGAAGGTAAACGGTTGCAATCCGCCGGTGTTCGGCTTGCCCATATCGAAGCCGCACCCGGAGCGTGCGGCGAGGTCGCCATCCCCGGAAGCGTCCACGAAGCATTTCGCCGTCCAGGCCTCCCGCCCGGATTTGGATTCGGTGAGGACCGCTTGGATTTTCCCGTTCTCGACGAGGGAAGCAGTCAGGCGGGTATGCAGGTGAACTTCCACTCCGGCGGCGAGGATCATTTCATCCAGAAGGATTTTCATGGCCTCGACATCATAGGCGTACTTGTCAGTGGAATGGCTGCACAGGTTTTTGCGGGCACCACGCCGGTCAAGTTCCGCGGTGATTTCGCGAGTGATGCCGGGCTGGTCCATTTCGAAAAGCCAGGACAAAAGACCGGCGGTCCATACGCCACCGAGGCAGCCGTTTACCTCGAGGAGCCGGGTTTTTGCGCCGGTGCGGGCCGCGGCGATGGCCGCTGCTATACCGGCGGGCCCGCCTCCGCAGACGATCACATCGGCATCTCCGCCGATGGGAGTCTCGCGCGAGGGCTCTCGAACGTGCATTGCGGATCTTCCGGGCGGATCAGAGCACGTTAAAACGGGCAGCCTGGAGAGATCGGGAATGGGCGCCGGTGAGGATGGTGTATTCCCCCGGGATCACGCTCCACCCTCCGATCTCAGGGTCAAAAGAT
>JBMOHI010000579.1:0-1852 GCA_049317925.1 Terrimicrobiaceae bacterium | reverse complement strand
GTGGGTGAACTCGATGACAATTTGCATGCTCAACCTCCGGACACCGGGGGAATCAGGGCCAACTCGCGCGCCTGACCGACAGGCGTATCCCATTCGCAATACTCCTGATCAAGCGCGACGCGCAGAAAAGTAATGTCCGCTGACACGGAGAATCTTTCCACAATCGAGCGGGGTGTATCCGCCGCGGAGCATTCGACGGAGCGCTCGGAGAATCCGAAAACGTCGCGGGCCTGGGCGAAGGCAAGGATGGTAATGCTCATGGCATCAATCCTCGGCCAGATGCCGGAGCGCCTCGCGGATGGCGGGCACGAGCAGGGGCAGGCATTCGCCGATGGCCTTGGGATTTCCGGGCAGATTGACGATCAGCGAGCGTCCCCGCGTTCCCGCGGTGGCCCGCGAGAGGATGGCGGTGGGGACTTTCGCGAAGGACGAGACGCGAAGGATTTCGCCGAAGCCCGGCAGTTCGCGTTCCAAAACGGCGCGGGTGGCCTCGGGCGTCACGTCGCGGCGGGACGGACCCGTGCCGCCGGTGGTGAGAACCAGCGCGCAATGCTCCTCGTCGCAGAGTTTGCGCAGCAGGTCCTCGATCTGCGGTTGCTCATCGGGAATCACCGCGGTGACCCACTCGGTCACGGGAAATTCGCTTTCGCCGAGGACCCGCGCGATCTCCGGCCCGCTGCGGTCTTCATAAATTCCCGCACTGGCGCGGTCGCTGAGGGTCACACGCGCGACTTTCATTCCTTGATTTTTTCCAGCAAGCGCACGTTTTCGATGACCATGGTTTTGTCGGCGGCCTTGCACATGTCGTAAATCGTCAGGGCGGCTACTGACACCGCGGTGAGTGCTTCCATCTCCACGCCGGTTTTGGACGATGTGACCGCCGTGGCGCGGATGGCGATGCCGTCCTCCTGAACTTCGAAATCCACCTCCACATTTTCCAAGGGCAAACCGTGACAGAGGGGAATCAACTCCGGAGTTTTCTTCGCGGCCAGAATGGCGGCCACTCTGGCCACCGTCAGGACGTCGCCCTTGGGCAGCGCCTGGGCCCGCAAGGCCTCCAGCGTGGACGCTTGCAAACGAACAAAACCCGCGGCGACAGCGCGGCGGCGTTGCACCGTCTTGTGGCCGACATCGACCATGCGCGCAGTGCCTTCGGCGTCGAGGTGGGAAAATGCAGGGTCAGACATAAGCCTCAGAATAAATCATGTTTTCCCACCAACAGGGTGGGAATTGTGCCCGCGTGCGCCATAGTTCCATCGATCCGGACAAGGGCATTTGTGTCGGTCAGGGCGAACGTGTTGCCGGACGTTGACCACGGTTTCGGGATCACTCCGGGCCGACCCTCGCGGATCACGACCTTGGCGGGCCAGAAGACTTGCCGGGGATCGGGACGCGGAAGTTCGGCGTCGAAGATTTCGAGATCGAGAAACTCCCACCGCGGAGCCAGGCCGAGAAATTGCTCCAGCGCCAGCTTCACCGCAACATGCCAGCAGACGAAATGGGACACCGGATTGCCGGGAAGCACAAACGCTGCGGTGTTTTCCCTGGTGGCAAAGGTGAGCGGCTTGCCCGGACGCAGATTCACCTGCCGGAAATGCACCTCGAATCCGGCCTCCTCCAGTGCGCGCCCCCCAAGATCGTAGTCCCCGACGCTGGCTCCGCCGGAGAGCAAAATCAGGTCGGCCGGTTCCTGCAAAAACGCAACAATGGCCGCCAGGTCGTCAGGAGCATGGCCCGATTGCGCGATCGCCACCCCGAAATCCGAAGCCAGCGCGGCGATGAGGGCGGAGTTGGAATCCCGGATCTGGCCGGGTCCGGGACTTGCGGAAGGCGGCACGATTTCGTCTCCGGT
>JBMOHI010000578.1:0-1853 GCA_049317925.1 Terrimicrobiaceae bacterium | reverse complement strand
AAAAAACTCAAGGAAGCCGGTGTCACCGCCTACAATCACAACATCGACACCTCGCCGGAACATTATCCGAACATCGTCAGCACCCACACTTTCGATGACCGCTTGAACACCATCGGTGCGGTGCAGCGCGCCGGAATGAGCGTTTGTTGCGGCGGCATCATCGGCATGGGCGAAACCGAGGATGATCGCCTGCGCATGCTGGAGGTTTTGTGTTCGTTCGATCCGCCGCCGGAAAGCGTGCCCATCAATTGCCTCATGCCCATGCCCGGCACGCCGTTGGAGGAACAGGAACCGGTCGATGTTTTCGAGATCGTCCGCCTCATCGCCACGACGAGGCTCGCGCTGCCGAAAGCCAAAGTCCGTCTCTCGGCCGGACGCACCCGCCTCTCCCGCGAAGCGCAGGCATTGTGTTACTTCGCCGGCGCGAACTCGATCTTCTACGGCGACAAACTGCTGACCGCGGAAAATCCCTCGGCTAATACGGATCTCGATCTTCTGCGCACGCTTGACCTGCAACCCCAGGCGCCCTTTTCCGATCTGCCGCAACCCCTCCCCGCATGAAAATCGCCATCGGTTCCGACCACGCCGGCTTCGACTACAAACAACGCATCATCGCCCACCTGAACGCGCAGGGTCATGAGGTCGTCGATCACGGCGCCCACAGTGCCGAATCGACCGATTACCCGCTCTGGATCATCCCAACTGCCGAGGCCGTGGCGCGTGGAGAGGCCGAACTCGGCATCGTTCTCGGCGGTTCCGGGAACGGCGAGGCCATGTCAGCCAACAAGGTCAAGGGCATCCGCTGCGCCCTGTGCTGGAGCGATGAAACGGCCGAAGCCGGACGCCGCCACAACAACGCCAACGTTCTTTCCATCGGCCAGCGCATGGTCTCCATCGAAATCGCCCTGCGCCTGGTGGATATCTTTCTCAGCACGCCTTTCGAAGGCGGACGCCATGTCGGACGCATCGAGAAACTCGCGCGCTACGAAAACGGCCTCCCGATGGAGTAGGCGTGCGGGCCCCTGACTGGCTGCTGGCCAAACCGTTCGCCCACCGCGGACTGCACGACGCGCTCCGGCCGGAGAATTCCCTTGCCGCCATCGATGCCGCCGTGTCTGCGGGTTTTCCGGTGGAAATCGACGTGCAGGAAAGCGCCGATCACCGCGCCGTGGTTTTCCATGACTGGCATCTGCAACGTCTCACCGGCTGCAATGCCATGGTGAGCGACGTGCCCGCGGCGGAGATCCGGCATCTTCACCTGCTGGACGGCGAGCAAAAGATTCCCCTGCTCGAGGAAGTCCTGGAAGTGATGGCGGGCCGGACCCCCCTTCTGGTCGAAATCAAAAAACGCCAACGCCCCGGCGCATTCGAATCGGAACTCGCCCGCATCCTCGGCGCCTATCCCGGACCGTTTGCCATCCAATCCTTCGATCCCTTCACGCTGGCTTGGTTCCGGCGTCATCAGCCGGCCATCGCGCGCGGGCAGATTTCCTGTTTGTTTGACACCGACGGCCGGGCCGGCTGGAAAAAATGGATTTTGCGGAACTACGCTCTGAACTGGCTCAGCCGGCCGCACTTTCTGGCCGACGACTGGAGGCGTCTGCCGGCCACGGCTCCGAGGTTACTGCGGAACCTTTTCCGGCTGCCCCTGCTGGCGTGGACAGTCCGCAGCGCGGAGGATCGCAAGACCGCCCTGCGGTGGGCAGACAATGTGATTTTTGAGGGATTCGTGCCTGATTGAGATACGGAACGCGGGCTCTAGCGTCCGTCGATGCCTCAAGCACCCTCGCTGTAGGAACCTTCCACCCGCTCGGCCACATCGCGGTAGCCGTAATCGATCTCGTAAATCTGCT
>JBMOHI010000577.1:0-1856 GCA_049317925.1 Terrimicrobiaceae bacterium | reverse complement strand
CCTAACACACTTTACCGAACAACAAGATGTCTCTTGCCAACGCCTTTTCGAATCGTCCGGCCGGGATCAACGTTTAACCGCCAGCAGAGTCAGCCGGGGCCACCACCAGATCGTTTTTCCGTCTTCTGCACCGATCAGGAAAACCCTGCGGGCCGCCTCCGGAGCGGTCCGCACCAGTTCGCGCACCTTTTCCCGGTTGTCCGGGGACGTGGCGGCGGTGTGAAAATACCATTCCAGATCGGGCTGCTTGAAGGGCGTCGTTTCGCATCGCAAAACCCGCAAACCGTGCCGCTCACAAAGGCCAGACCACTCCGAGGGAGACAGAAACCGCCCGTGACTAGGATCGCGCAGTTTCTCCACCTGATGAATCCAATCCGCGGCCTCCGGCTCGCCATCCGGAACGCTGCCGTCAATCAAAAGGAAATGCCCGCCGGTTTTCAAGACCCGCCGGGTCTCTTCCAGGAAGGCCTCCCGGTTGCTGAAGTGGTGGGCGGCCACGCGGCAGGTGACGAGATCAAATGAGGCGTCCGGCTGGGGAAACTTTTCGGCCTCATTCAACGACGTCGTGATGGAGAATCCTCTCTCCAACCCAAGCTGACGCGCATTCTCCAGCATCGCCGCCGAGAGGTCACTCGCGGTCACATTCAAGCCCAATCCCGCCAGATAAACGGCCGTGTGTCCTCCACCCGTCGCCACGTCCAGCGCACGGGCCTCCGGCGCAAATTTGAGGCCTCTCAACGCCGCCGCGACGTCATCGGTGTTTGCCAGAATATGCGACTTTCCGTATCGATCGCTTTGTTTCTCAAATTGATCCCGCGCGGCTTTTTGTACAGCATCGAGCATTTGAAAATTCTGCACAGACATGCGGCGGGGGCACGGTTTTTTCCGGTCTTTTTTCTCCTGGGCCTCTCGTGTCTTTGGGCCCAGGAGGGCCCGGAAGTCTTCTACCGCTCCAACAGCGATTGGGGCGCGGGTGTGGTCGGCGAGTTCACCATCATCAACGGGGGAACCTCGGACATTCCCACCTGGACGCTGGAGTTCGACTTTTCTTCGCAAATTTCCAACATGTGGGGCGGGCGGATTGTCTCGCAGGAAGGCGGCCGCTATGTGGTGGCTCCCCTCTCCTGGAATGAAAAAATCTACCCTGGCAGCCGCGCCGCCGTCGGGTTCCAGGCCACGCCGGGCGGCGCAACTCCGACAAAAATCCGCTTGAACACCAAACCCGCTCCCCCTTCCCCGCCGGCGAGCGTGACCGCGCCATCCGGCATCAAGGCGGAATTCAAAATCGCCAGCGACTGGGGTGAGGCCTTACAGGCGGACTTTGCCCTCACCAATACCGGGTCCGAAACCTTAAAAAATTGGACCCTCGAATTCGAACTGCCCCGCGAGATCACCGGCATCTGGAATGCAACCGTGGTTTCCCACAAAGGTTTGGAGTATCGGATTGATGCTTCCGGTTTTGATTGGAATCGTGACATCGCGCCTGGCGCGACGGTTCGTTTCGGGTTCATCGCGCGGCCCGGTTCGCTGACGGATTCCCCGAAAAACATCCGCGTCCAGGGCAGCAGCGTCGCCGTGGCGCTGCCGTCCGCCATTCCCACTCCCCCGGCCCCGCCACCACTTCCGCCCGAGCCCACGCCCCGGCCCACCCCCACCAGCTTCAACTATGCCGAGGCTCTGCAAAAATCGCTGCTCTTCTACGAGGCCCAGCGTTCCGGCGCTCTGCCGCCCAACCGGCGCGTGCGCTGGCGCGGCGACTCCGCCCTCAATGATGGTGCAGATGACGGAATTGATTTGAGCGGCGGTTATTACGACGCCGGCGACCACATGAAGTTTGCCCTGCCCATGAGCAGCGC
>JBMOHI010000576.1:0-1863 GCA_049317925.1 Terrimicrobiaceae bacterium | reverse complement strand
TTTTGGTCCAGCAATCAACCGGATGGCTTCGGCGAGAAATCCGTGCCGCGAGAGAAAATCGCCCGCGCCATTTTCTCCCGGTTGGAACATCCGGAAAAAATCACCTCGTGGAAAAAGCTGCCGCAACGCGACGCCTATCTGGCCAGTCTGCTGAAAACCGAATCCAGCTTCGCCGAGGCGAAAGAAAAATCGGGCACTCCCTGATTTGACCCTCTGTCGTTATTTAGCTCGCGCTGGAGCTCGCAGACTGAGATTCCCACAGCGCGATGTCCGCCCCCATTAAAGTTCTCTTTGTCTGCGGCAAAAACAAAAGACGAAGCCCGACGGCTGCAAAAGTTTTCGAGAACGACCGCCGGATGCACGTGCGGTCCGCCGGATTGGGCGAAACAAGCAGATGCAAAGTCAACGCCTCCGATTTGCTCTGGGCGGATTTGGTTTTGGTCATGCAGCGCAAGTATGCCCGGCGCATCCAGGTGACCTTCAACCATCTCGATTCCCTGCCTCCCATGGAGTCCCTGGATATTGGGGATGACTACAAGTTTATGGACCCGGAGCTGATTGCGGTGCTCCGGACTTCGGTGGATACGGCGATCGAAAATTATCACCTTGAACGGGAAAACGCCGAACAAGCGGATTCTTGAGCGCGGGTCCTCCCGTCCTTCGCAATCCCCGCGCAATTCGCGTGAGGCTCTCTCTTCCTACTGGGCTGAGGCCGGGCCGATGTTGAAGGACCAGCGGGTTTCGACTTTTTTGCCGTTGGCCGTAGCTCCCACAATCACCGTGACCTGGCGTGCGTAGAGTTTTTGTGTGAGCTTGTAGGAGAGCAACTTGGTGGCCGGATCGTAGGTCGCGGGCACCTGGCCGAGTCCGCTCAGGCGCATGGTCACGCTCTTGGGATCGACATTCCCGAGGGCCGCGAGGTTGATCTTCAACTCGGGCGAGGGGTCGCTGATCGTTTCGCCGTCGGCCGGGATGGTCAACATGGTGGCGGCGGCGGGCATGACTGTGGTGGCGGCGGAGGAAGAAGCACTGGAAGGCCCGGACGGAAAATTCAAAACCCGCTTGGTGAAAACCTCGCCGTTCTTCGAATCGAGGGCAAAACGGCCGAGCAGGGTCGGATCGCCGCCGTTGCCGAGGTGTTGTCCATAGACGGTGAAGCCGCCTTCGTAGCCGGACTCTTTGACGACTTCGCGCACCACGTCGTTATGGAGTCCGTAAGGATAGGCGATGGTCTTGACCTGGATGCCGAGTTTGTCTTCGAGAATCTGCTTCGAGCCGGCGATCTCGCCTTTGAGCCACTCGCGATATTGCTCGTCGGTTTTTCCCTTGCGGGCATTCAGGCCGGTGTGGGTGACGGTGTGGCTGGCGATGTCCACCCCGGCGTCGCGCATCTCGGCGAGCTGCTCCCAGGTCATGGACTGCCCGCCGGATTTTGCCCCGCCCTTCACGTAGTCGGTGTAGATGAACATGGTGAACGGGTAGCCGAATTTTTTCAGCAGCGGCCAGGCGGTGGTGTAGCCGGTGAGCCAGCCATCATCGAGGGTGATGACCGCGGACTTGGCCGGGATGCTTTTTTCGCCCCGGCGCCAGGCGAGGAAATCGTCCATCGGAATCACCGTGATCCCGTTGTCTTTGAGACCCTGGAGCTGGGCCTCGAATTCGGCCGGCGTGCTGACCATCTCGCGGCCGCCCTTTTCCTCGAAGCGATGGTAGCAAAGAACGACAACCTGCGCGTTGAGGTCAATCGGTTCCGGCGTCGGCGTGGGCGTGGCCTCCGGAGTGGGAGCGGGTGTCGGTTCGGGGGTGGCTTGGGCGACGACGGGTTGAGGCTGGGATTTTTTACATCCGGCGAGCGTAAGGGCG
>JBMOHI010000575.1:0-1864 GCA_049317925.1 Terrimicrobiaceae bacterium | reverse complement strand
ATGCTGGAGACCGGCCAGCCCCTCCACGCCTTCGATGCGGACAAGCTGAACGGCGAAATCCGCGTGCGCATGGCCCATGCGGGCGAGGAGTTCGCCGCGCTGGATGATCGCACTTACAAACTCAGGTCAACCGACGTTGTCATTGCGGACGCTCATGCCGTTCTGGCTCTGGCCGGAGTGATGGGCGGAAAAGCCAGCGGGGTCACCGCCGGGACCCGCAATATTCTTTTGGAAAGCGCGTGCTTCGAGGCGGTGGAGATCCGTCGCACCTCGCGGGCGTTGGGATTGAGTAGCGATTCGAGTTATCGCTTCGAGCGTGGCGTCGATCCGGCCGGGGTGACGACAGCCTCGCAGCGTGCAGCGGCTTTAATCGCCGAACTGGCGGGAGGAACTCCCAGCCGTTTGCGGATCGGGACGGGCGAGGGGTCAACTTTTGGATTCAACCCGGAAACTTTCCAAACCGAAGTTACGGCACCGGTTTTCAGCCGCACTGTTCCTCTGCGGTTGGAACGCGTCGCGTCTTTGCTGGGCACGGAGGTTTCTCCGCTGAGAGTGGATGAAATTCTCTCCGGCTTCGGCCTGCAAAAAACGGACACGGGCTGGAACATTCCTTCGTTTCGCCAGGATCTGATCCGCGAGGTTGATCTGATCGAGGAAATTGCCCGTGTCGTCGGTATTGAGGAGATTCCCGGGCGGGTGGTGGCGGCTCCGGGCCGGCCCGGAGAGGCGGACGCGGTTTATGATTTTCAAATGGAGGTCCGGCAGAAGCTGGCCGGTCTCGGCTTGAGTGAAGCGCGGACCAGCACTCTCATCTCGGAAGCCATGTTGTGGCAGCAGACCGCGGCCCTCCGGTTGCGTAATCCGTTGGGAGAGGATCAGGCGTTTCTGCGCACGAGTCTGCTGCCGGGTTTGCTTTCCGCGCTGGAGCGGAACATCCGACAGGGCGCGAAGCGCATCGGGCTTTATGAACTTGGCCGGACTTTCCACGCGGAGGGTCAGGAAGAGTCCGGCACGCTGGCCGTCGTTCTGTACGGCCAGACGTCGGCCGGCGGATGGCGGGGTGAAACAGTCCGCTCATTGGACTGGCATGATGCCCGGGGAATCTTCGAGGCCTTGCTTCCTCGGGCCGCCAGTTTTCGAAAGATCGACGCCAAGCCTCCGCTGGCGTTGGCGGCGGAAGGTTTGGTGGACGGACGACGCATCGGCGTGCTGGGTCAGTTGTCGCCCTCCGCGGCGCGGGCATTTGACGCGACCGCTCCGGTGCTGACCCTTGAGATTTCATTGTCTGCCTTGCGCGGCCTGGGTGGACCGGAGGGATTCCATGAAATCCCGAAGTTTCCTGCCGTGGTTCGCGACATCGCGCTGGTGTGTCCGCTGGAACTCTCCTATGCGGAGATTGAGGATGTCCTGCGCGGGGCGAAGGAGAGTTTGCTGGCGGATATCGAACCCTTCGATGTTTTCACCGATGCGAGCGGGGAGAAGTTGACGACGGATCGTAAATCCATCGCGATCTCCTTGACATTCCGCGCAGCGGAGAGGACGCTGAACAGCGAGGAAGTCAGCGCCGCCTGCGAGCGATTGAAGCAAGGTTTGAAAGCGAAACTGGCAGTCGACTTCCGCGAATAGTTCTCTCACCAATTTTTCCGTTCGCCCGATCAAAAGGGCGGACCAGCGATTTGCCCTGCGGTGTTCGCGATTACACGACGCAAACTCCCGGACCGATAAATAAATATCATCCCGGAGGCTTGGCCGGAGGGAGCAATGGCATGCCTTCACTGGAAGTCAGCGCGCTCTTCGGCGGTCATCCACTCTCATCTGAGGGAACGGGATATGCGCCGAAACGGCATTGCGGGGCAAAATTTTT
>JBMOHI010000574.1:0-1866 GCA_049317925.1 Terrimicrobiaceae bacterium | reverse complement strand
AGCTCCAGGAGTTCGCCGATGCCTGCGTCGAAACCCTGCTGCGCCGCCTGCCGGGCGGACTCTACAATGTGACCAACCCCGGCGCCATCACAACGAGTGAGGTGGCCGGGTTGATCCGCCTCAGCGGACTTTGCGACAAAGAGTTCCGCTTTTTCCGCAGTGAGGCGGAGTTTCTGACCGCGCCGGGCCGGGTCAAGCGGGCGAGCTGCATCCTCAGCAGCGAAAAGCTGGCGTCCGCCAGCATCAAGCTGCGCGAAGTCCACGAGGCGGTCGAATGGTCGCTGCGGCACTGGCAATGGCAGACTTGATGACCGAATTATTGACTGCCGCCCATATAACCATATTGTGACCCATATATGAAAACAACGCTCGATTTGCCGGATGATCTGCTGATTGAAGCGAAGGCGGTGGCCGCCCGGCGGAGAACCACCCTCAAAGCCATGGTCGAACACTCCTTGCGACGGGAGATCGGCGCGTCGTCTCCATGCTCTTCCACGGAAGGTGTGACCGAGAGAAATGCCCGGGGGTTTCCGATCATCAAACGCTCCGGCGGCGACCGTGTGACCAGCGAGACGGTGTATGCCCTGCTGGACGAGGACGCCTCGCGGATTTAGGGTTTTTTGATGCATCTGCTCGATGCCAACGTCCTGATCGCACTGGGCGATCCCCTCCACGCGCATCACGAACGGGTCCAATCGTGGTTCCACGAGTTGCCGGTTCGCGCATGGGCCACGTGTCCGCTGACCGAGAATGCGTTTCTGCGAGTTCTCGGTCACCCCGCCTACCCCCAATCGCCCGGCCCGCCCGACGTTCTGATCGGAGTGCTGCGGGAAATGTGTTCCATGCCCGGTCATCAATTCTGGCCGGACGCCATTTCGCTGCGGGAGCAGGGGAGTTCCCTCAAGCTGCCCGGTTCCGCGCATCTGACGGATTTCTATCTTCTGGCCCTGGCCATCCATCGGAGGGGAACGCTGGTGACCTTGGATCGACGTATCGACCCGTCGTTGCTTCCCGGCGGGCCAGCCGCTCACCTCCTCATCACGTAGCCCCGCCCGGAGTCTTGGAACAAACATTTTGACCGGAGGAACTTTTCCCGAGCCTCACTTTACCACGTGATTCCTTCAGCAAACGATCAATCCATCGTCGCCGTGGTCGTCACCCATCGTCGCCCGGCGGAATTCCAGCGCCTGCTCGAAAGTCTCGCCGCCTCGACGCAACCGCTGCTCGGCTGCGTGGTGTCCGACCACGCCCCCACCGGAGAGATCAAAGCCATCGCAGCGCGGTCGCCATTTGAAACGCTGGTGCTCGAGGATGCCTCCAATCCCGGACCCGGCGCGGGTTGGGCCCATGCGGCCGGACGCGCGCTGCAGCATTTCGGGGATGGCGTGAGCGCGATCTGGTATCTCGACGACGATGTGGTCGTTCCGCCGGATGCGCTGGAAATCCTGTGGAATGAAATGACACAAAGCGAAGCGTGGGCCGTGGCCCCGTTGCTGGAGGATCAGGCCGGCCGGCTCTGGGCATTTCCCGAGCCGCTCGAGCCGTCCCTCCGAAAAGTCATCCGCCGGGTGGCAACGCCTCACGAGGCTTTGAAGGAATTGGGCGACAAACCGATTCCCTTCTGCTGGTGCACCGGCGCGTGTGTTTTGGTGCAAACGCGCGCCCTCGATGAGGCGGGCCTGCATCGCAAGGACTTCTGGATGCTGGGCGAAGATCTCGAATATTCCATGCGCCTGGCCGCCGGAGGAAAAGCCGTTTTCACCTGCAAGGTTTCCGTGCCCCATCTGCCGCCTCCCGCCCGCGATCCGGCTGGGGCGCTCCGCGCGGACTACGTGAAGTTTTGTTCTCTTCTGCAAAATCTCAGTT
>JBMOHI010000573.1:0-1877 GCA_049317925.1 Terrimicrobiaceae bacterium | reverse complement strand
GACGTGATCAAGACCGGCCTCGATCGCATCGAGGAGTTCTGCAAGACGCTCTAACAATTGCGGATTGGCGATTGCGGATCGCGGAGTGAAGATTTCCAAAAGTGAAATCACACTCCGCGCCGTCCCATTCCGCAATCCGTGATCCGGATTCCGCGTTAGCCAGCTTGAGGCCGGCGATGCGCGCCGCGGCGGAGCGACTGACCCTTCCGCTCAAGCTCGGACTGCGCCGCACCAGTGGCAACGTCGCGGGCGCTGGCGCGGGCAGTTCGATTGATTTTCAGGATCACCGGCCCTACGTGCCGGGCGATGATCCGCGCCACATTGACTGGCAGGCCTATGCGCGGAACGGACAGTACACCATGAAGCTCTATCGCGAGGAGGTCCGGCCTCTCGCCGATATCGTACTTGATGCCTCCGCCTCGATGTTTTTGGACGGGACGAAAACGCAGCGGACGATGGAACTGGCCTGGTTTTGTCTGGAGAGCGTGTTGCGCGCCGGGGCTTCAGCGAGGTTGTTTTCGATCCAGGGTTCCGAACTCGCCGCCCATGATCCCCTTGTTGCCTGGGCGTCCCTGGAAAAATCCTCCGCCCCCAACGCAGAACTGCCGCCCGATCTCCAGCGGGTTCCGTGGCGCAACGGATCACTGCGCGTCCTGATCAGTGATCTGCTTTTTTCCGCGCCGCCCGAATCCTTGATTCACAGCCTGCTTTCTTCCCGCGGGCGGGCCGTGATTTTCGCACCATGTTGCGCCGCAGAGTCCGCGCCCGACTGGCTGGGAAACACCGAACTGCTCGACTGCGAAAGTCCATCCCGACGCGATGTGCGTTTCCATGCGGATGATCTGAGAAACTACACGTCCGCGTACGACAAACACTTCGACTCCTGGCGGCACGAAGCCCGGCGTCATGGCATTCCGCTGGCCAAGGTCCGGGCGGAAGCGCCCTTCAGCGAAGCGTTGAGCGAAGAAGCCATCCCGCAAGGCGCGGTGGAGTTTGTGTAAATGGAGCCACGGCACTCGGTTGCCGTGTCAGCGGGAAAATGCCCCAACGGAGTGGGGCGGCTACAGGACAAAAAAAGGGCTCCCTTGCGGGAGCCCTGGCAAAACCAACGGTGGTTTCGAGAAACTTAGTTCGCCGAGGCGACCGGTTCGACGTTGACCCGGCGTCCGGCTTTGTCGAATTTCACATGACCCTCGACCAAAGCGAAGATGGTGTAATCGCGGCCGAGGCCGACATTGCGGCCGGGCTGGAACTTCGTTCCGCGCTGACGGAGAATGATGTTGCCCGGAATGACGGCTTCGCCGCCGAATTTTTTCACGCCGAGGCGTTTGCTGATGCTGTCGCGTCCGTTTTTGACGCTGCCTTGTCCTTTTTTATGCGCCATAAGCCTGAATTACGCGGTGATGGATTTGATTTTGAGCCGGGTGAGCTGACGGCGGTGTCCGACCGTGCGGTGATAGCCCTTGCGGCGTTTGAATTTGAAAGCGATGACCTTCTCGTCCTTGAACTGGTCAACGACCTCGGCCGTGACGGCGGCACCCTTGAGAAGCGGGGCTCCAATGGAAACCTTGGTGCCGTCCGAAATCAGGAGCACTTCCTCGAGTTTCGCCTCCGAGCCGGCCTCGATGTCGAGCTTCTCGACCTCGATCAGGTCTCCTTCGGCGACGCGGTATTGTTTTCCGCCTGTTTGAATGACTGCGTATGACATGAAATGATCTCCTTTGTGGGAACCGCGGAGAATCTCACAGACGGAAACTTCAATCAAGCGAAAATTTTCCCCTTGCGTGAAAAGCCGGACGCGGCAAACTGTCCCTCTCACTTCTGCTCGGGTGGTGAAATGGCAGACACGTACGTTTGAGGGGCGTATGCCGAAAGGC
>JBMOHI010000572.1:0-1878 GCA_049317925.1 Terrimicrobiaceae bacterium | reverse complement strand
GCCTGAGGCAACAAATCCAAAAACCGGCCGGCCAGCCCAACTACTCGCTTGCCGATTTTATTGCCCCGCGCGAGAGCGGCCGGGTGGATACGGTCGGCGGGTTTGCCGTCACGGCCGGACCCGAAGTTCACGCCCTTTCCGAGCACTACAAGGCCCAACTCGACGACTACAATTCTCTCATGACCAGCGCCCTCGGCGACCGTTTCGCGGAAGCCTTCGCCGAATGCCTGCACAAAAAAGCCCGCGACCTCTGGGGTTTTGGTCAGACGGAGAACCTCACCAGCGAGGAACTCATCCGCGAAAAATACCGCGGCATCCGCCCCGCCCCCGGCTATCCGTCCCAGCCCGACCACACCGAAAAATGGACCCTCTGGAACCTCCTCGAGGTGGAGAAACGCACCGGCATCACCCTCACGGAAAGCCTGGCCATGAATCCCGGCAGCAGCGTCAGCGGTCTCTACTTCGCACACCCCGAATCCAAATACTTCGCCGTCGGCAAAATCGACCGCGACCAGATAGAGGACTACGCGGTCCGCAAGAGCATGACCGTACCCGAGGTGGAAAAGTGGCTCAGCCCGTATTTGAACTACGACCCCGACAGCGCCCTGGTGCGCCCGTGCCAGCCGGGGGCGAAGCAGTAACCATGACCCAATACATCCTCCTCATCCAAGGAAACGTCAAAAGCACGCCGACCGCGGAGGAATGGGAACAATTTATCACCGCTGCCCAGGCGAGCGGACTCTTTCGCGGCGGAAGTGAAATCGGCGAAAGGATCGTCGTGGGCGATGCCCCCTCAGCACAATCGACGGAACACATCACCGGCTACATGCGTTTTGATTCCGACGACCGGCAGAAGGTTCTCGACCTGCTGCAATCGCACCCCGTGGTTCTCCATGGCGGATCGGTGGAGTTGTGTGAGATGCCAAAGTCGTGAGACATTTTTTTGGCCGTAAAGATCTCAAGAGTCGCGTCGAGTAGTCTGGAAAGTCCGTCTAGTGAAGGGCAGCGCTTTGTCGTTGCCCACTCTAGCGACGGAAACGACGAAGCGTTTCCCTCCATTGATGCTATCTGACAACAAAAAGGGCGGCTCAGTGGCCGCCCTTTTCGTTTGGGAGGGGGAAATTTTTTCCTACCAGCGGAAATGCGCAAATGCCCTGTTAGCTTGGGCCATTTTGTGCATGTCGTCACGCTTTTTGATGGCGTTGCCCTGTCCGGCGGCGGCGTCCTTCAGCTCGTAAGCGAGGGCGTTTTCCATCGGGACTCCTTTGCGGGCGTTGGCGAAATTGACCAGCCAGCGCATAGCGAGGGCGACCTGACGGTCGGCGGGAACTTCCATCGGCACCTGATAAGTGGCTCCACCGACGCGGCGGGATTTCACTTCGAGGCGGGGTTTGACGTTGTCGATGGCCTTGTTGAGAGTCTCGAGCGGATCGACGGTGTCGCCGCCTTCGCGGGATTTGTCGATCGCGGTGTACACGATGCGCTCGGCGGTGCTCTTCTTGCCGTTGCGCATAATCGCGCTGATGAGGCGGGCAACCGTGGGGCTCGCGTAGCGGGCGTCCTTCTTGACTTCTTTGTGAATGGTTCTGCGGCGACGTGACATGGCGTTATGAGCTTATTTCTTTTTGCCCTTGGCCTTGGCGTCTTCCTGGCCGGGCTTGGGACGTTTGGCACCGTATTTGGAACGGCTGCGGCGGCGTCCGTCCACCCCGAGGCTGTCGAGGGTGCCACGGACGATGTGGTAGCGGACACCGGGAAGATCTTTGACGCGGCCTCCGCGGACGAGGACGATGGAGTGTTCCTGAAGATTGTGGCCTTCGCCGGGGATGTAGGCGATGACTTCCTGGCCGTTGGTCAGGCGGACCTTGGCGACTTTGC
>JBMOHI010000571.1:0-1887 GCA_049317925.1 Terrimicrobiaceae bacterium | reverse complement strand
CCCGCCATGGCGCCCTCGTTCTGCAAGCGCCGTTTGGCCAGCAGGTCGCTGAGGGATTCGATCAATTCCGGGCTGTCAGCCATGATCGGGGCCAGCGTTTCTTTCTTCACTTCGACCGCCTCGCAGTCCCTCAGGCTGCGGACCGTGGCGCTGCGCGGTTCGCCCGCCAGCATGGACATCTCGCCGATGCAGTCGCCGGGTCCGATCTTTGCCACCGAAGTCTCGGTGCCGTTGGAATTGACCAGCACCTCGGCCTGCCCGTTGATCATGATATACATCGGGCCCGCCTCGGCTCCCTGACGGACGAGATTTTCCCGCTCGCCGAATGCCACGATTTTCGAACCCTTGATGATCTGCTCGAATTGCGGCGCGGTCAGACAGGGGTAAAAGATGACCTTCTTCAATGCTTCGCGAATGACCTGGTCGGTATCCTGGCGCGGCGGAGGAAACTGGTGGGTGTATTCGGCCTGGATCGGATACGGAATGGAAATGTTGTGCCGGCGCAGGGCATACCAAAGATTCGTGCGGATCTGGCTATAGGCGTCCTTGTAGAAATTGTGGTTATTCAGCCAGAACCGCAGTTCGTAGGTGATGGAGGAAGCGGCAAATTCCTTGAGATAGACGTTGGGTGCGGGGTCGCGCAGAACGTAGGCGCAGTTCAAGGCCGCATCGGTCAACACCTGTTTGACCAGCGTGGGCTGCGCCTCGTAATCGAGGCCGATTTCGAGCAACATCCCGTGCAGATTGGTGGGATAGTCATAGTTGATGACCGTCTGCTTGGTGATGTTGCTGTTGGGAATATCGAGGTAAATGTCGTCGATCGTGCGCAGCCGGGTCGAACGCCAATTGATTTCCACGATCTGGGCATGATGCGATTCGATCAACAGCCAGTCGCCCGATTTGAACTGTCCGCCGAAATAAATGGCGAACCCGCTGAACATGTTGCCCAGCGTGTCTTGCAGGGCCAGACCGAGCACGATACCGACGACGCCGGCACCCGCCAGCAGACCGGGCACCTCCTGCTTGTAAATGAACTGCAGGACGACCGCCACCGCGGCCAGGAAAATGAGAATGGAGACGAGCTGGCTGACAAACTTCGGCACGGTGGCATTATCCTGCCGCGTGCGCGTTTCGAAGATGTAGTGCCGGACAAAGGAAATGGCGACAAACGCCCCGGTGAGCACCGCCGCCGCATCGATGTGCCTTTCCGCATCAAATTGAAACTGCGGCAGTGTGGACGGCACAAAGAGCGCCATCGCGAAACAAAAAATCTGATACGACCACCCCAACGGCACCCCGAGCCGCCGCTTGATCAACCGTCCGATAACCAGCAGCGCGAGGTAAACCGCGACGGAAATGCCGATGTACAACAGCGCGAGATTGGTGACCTGCAAACCCTGGGACAGGGCTTTTTCGTCAAAGATCGGAGCAGCCGTCTGGGCCAGAAGCGGAAAAATCATGTGCGCAGGTCGGAAATACTGACACCTGGCCACGCAATGAGCACGCCAATTTTCCGCGGCACCGGCGGGTCGAATGCCCTGACGTCTTGCACCCCAAAGGCCGCGCTGATTAGACTCGCTCCTCCATGTTCAGAGTTTTTTGTTTGATGTCCTGCCTTGCACTGGCGGGTTGCGGAGGCGGCGGGCAGGTTTCCCCGAACGGAGCGCGTCCGCGTCAGGTGCGGGTGGACTGGCTCGGCCATGAGAGCTTTCTTTTCACGTCGTCGCTCGGGACGAAGATCCTGACCAACCCCTACGAAGCCGGTGCCACCGGACGATCTTTTCCCTCGGGTCTGCGTCCGCATATTGTCCTGGTTTCTAGCGAAGAGCCCGAGGCCAACAACGTCGATGCGCTGGACAACTCGCCCACGATTTTCCGCGGCGCGGT
>JBMOHI010000570.1:0-1895 GCA_049317925.1 Terrimicrobiaceae bacterium | reverse complement strand
ACGCGGGAACCGGCTGCATTGCCCGGATTGTAGGAGAAGCGCACGCCGCCAATCTGGATGAAGCCGCCGTTGTTCGGATTGAGCGCATTGGTCGTGTTCAGGATGTTGAGCAGGCCCTGCGCGGTGGTGTCGAACACCATCAGCTTGTTGTCGAAGCGCAGTGCGTTCTCGACATCGAGCTGGCTGACTTCGCCGTCTACTTCCGGAGCGACCTTGGAGACTGTGCCGTCGGAGTTGTTGATGATCGTGCCGATCTGCGCGCGGATGCCGCCGCCGTTCTTGATCGAGACCACTGCGTGCTCATTGGTCAGGCCCAGCGCATCGCGCGCCACATCGGCATTGGCATCAGCCGAGACATTGCCGAGGTTGGTTTCCTGATTGCGGACCTGGATGCGTTCGCCTTCGAGGTAGACGTTCGAGTAGCCGTAGACGTTGCCGTCCTTGAGCTGGATCACATTGTCCACCGCATCGGTCAGCGCCTTGACTTTGCTGCCGCGCGTCCCCGCCGCAAAGGCGGTGTCCGAGAGATCCCCGTCAAGGTCATTCCATGCCGCCGCAACATTGGCTTCGGTCGAAGCATAGGCACCGTTGATGGCAACGTTGTCGCCCAGGCTCGACGTGATGATTTCGCCGGCTTCGTTGAAGTCGACCACAAGCCGGCCAAGGTAGGTGTATTCATTGTCAGTGTTGACGATCAGCGTCGGCTTGCCGTCCGCGCCCGCTGTGAGGATCGGGTAAGTGTCCGAAAAGTCCGGGGCATGGCCGGGGAAGCTCACGGCAACGTCGTCGGCATCACCAAGGCGCGTGTTCGAACCGGCGGCCAGAATGATGTCCACGCCGTTCAGCAGCGGGGCAAGCTGCCTTTCAAAGGTGATCTGCTGAAGGTGGCTGAGCAGAACGATCTTGTTCACACCCTGCGCGCGCAGATCGTCAATCACCGGCTGAAGCTGCGCTGCCAGCAGCGCCATGTCGTTGGTCTCGCCGTTGGCACCCGCGCCAAAGCGGAAGCCGAGAATTTCAGCGCCGGTCGGCGAGGAAATCGATTCGAGGATCTGCGTCGTGACGCCGACCAGACCGATCGTCTGGCCGCCCTCGTTGATCACCGCCGAAGGCGCGATGCGGCCCTTAAGATCCTGCGCTTCCTCGTTGGCCAGCACGCCCGTGCCCACCGTCTGGGTGAAGCGCCCGTTGAGCGGATCGGCCGGGAAGCCCGCCGGGGCCAGCACAAGGTTGGCCGAGATCGATGCATACTGCGCACCAACCCAGCCGGAACCCGGCGCGATCGAGGAGAGATAGACGTTCGAGCCCAGATCCCATTCATGGTTACCGATGCCCGTGGCCTCAACACCGAGCAGGTTGTGGATCGCAGTATCGACCACGCCCGGAGCGGGCGTCGTGCCAGCCGCAGTCGAGATCGTCGAGCCGGTCACCGCGTTGATCACCGGGATCAGCGAAGGATCGGTGCCCGCCGCCAGGAACGGTCCCGGCAGGAACGTGTCACCACCAGCAAGCGTGATCGAGTTCGCGAACTGGTCCTCGAACTTGTCCACCAAAGCCGCCAGATAAGGCGCCGTATCCGGCGCAAGCGTACCTGCCTCACCATCCGACAAATGCAGTAGCTGAAGGCGATAGGCTTCGTCGACATTGGTGACAGTGATCGCCAGGTCCTGTGTGTCGGTCAGCGAACCGTCGCTCGCTGTAACAACCACGTCATAGACGTTGTTTGCACCAGCGTCCGCAGGGGCTTCGAAGTTCGGCGCATTCTTGAACGTAAGCGCGCCCGTGGCGCTATTGATGTCGAAGAACTGCGCATCCGTCCCGCTGAGCGAATAGGTAACCGTGTCAAGATCGGGTTCGGTGGCCACAACGGTGGTTACCGCAGTGCTGTTTTCCGC
>JBMOHI010000569.1:0-1902 GCA_049317925.1 Terrimicrobiaceae bacterium | reverse complement strand
GTGGAGTTCGCCGAGTTTGGCGGAAACTTCTCGCCGGTGCCACTGGTCCGTGCGGGCTTCGAGGGCGTGGAGTTTGCGCGCGGAGTCGAGGATCTGGCCGGTGCGATTCTTGAGGATCGCCCGCACCGCTGCGCCTCCCGCATGGCGCAACATGTCGTGGAGGTGATTGAGGCGATCCACACTTCGGCCCGGACAGAAAGGCCGGAGATGATCACCTCGACCTTCACGCCGCCAGAGCCCATGCCTTGGGCGCTCTAGAGCAAATCCACATAGGGTCTTTGCGCGGAATCCGCGGTCCCTCAGGAGCCCGGGGCAGATTCCGCGAGGTTCGGAATAGACTCGCGAATCTTCGCCGTCAGCGCTGCGGCCGCCTTTTGGTGCCCGTCCAGATCGGGATGGCCGTTTCCTCCCCCGTTGTTCTGAGGAAGTTTGGCGAAATAGGTTTTTGCATCCGACGCCCGGATTTTCTCAACGGCAGCGAGAGTCGGTCCGTCAGCATCCGGCAGCATCATTCCCGTGACCCAGAAAATGTGCGCGGTGGGATAGCGGGATCGGAGAACGAGATGAAAGCGTTCAATCGCTTCCTGAAACTCCGCATCGGTGAAGGGTGTCTTCTTGCGTCCGGAAAAATCGTTGGTTCCGAGGTTCACCACGACGAGATCCGGCTGGTATTTCGTGAAATCCCACGCCGCTGAAGGATCGCGGAATCTGGAGGTCAGTTCAAAAATCGCCGGGATAACGGACTTCTCTTCCGGCGCGATTCTCCCCCGGTGGAGCCCCCAACTGGAGGCGGCCACAATCGAGGCCTCGGCCCCAAGGGAACGGGCGGTGAGCGAGGCGAAACTTCGCGCTGCATCCTGGCTTTCCCCCTGCGGCACATCGGGCATCTTGCCCAGCGCGCCCTCCGCGCACGTGATCGAATCGCCGATGAATTCCATCTTAAGGGCCGCGGGAGCCGGGGCGGCGAGGAGGGTGCCGCTCAGCGTCAGGCTTTCCAAGGCCATCTTGGAATACTGCGCCTCGTTGAGCTTGCAAACCGTGATCTTATGCCGGCCTTTGGGAAGAGCATCCGCGAGGAGGTAATCCTGCCGGCCCGGTTCAATCGCGACCCGTTCTCCGGCCACACCATCCACCGTCACCTGGATGAATCCCACTTTCTGCCAACCCGGAGTTCCGGTGATCGTGGCAAGAACCTTCCCCTCGCATTCCGCCTCGAATTCAAATCCCGAAAGGCTCCAGTCAAACGCCATGGCATTTCCCACCGGGAGAGTCCGTCCAAAAAATCGGATCTGGTCACCGGCGGATGATACAGGAATGACCTGGGGAGCCGCGGCGTCCGCGCGCGCAGGAGCCAATGGTATGAAAGCGCCGGCCGCCAGAATCAAGACGAGGAAGAGCCTCCGCTTCCGAAGATTCGTAATCTTTGAGTTTCTCATGGAAGTGATGAGCATCTCAGCGCGCGGACTGATCCAGGAATCGCTCGACATTCGACCACATCACCACGCGGACACAGCCTTTGTCTGTTTCTTATTCCTTGAAGCGAAGGGGATACATCGCGGCATGGATCTCCCGTGCCCCGCGAATCAATTCAGGGTAAGGGGTGTCCGTGATGGAAACGAAGCCAACGTTGCCGTTCTCTCCGTCACCCGGCCGCCCGGTCGTCGGCTGGTCGGTGTATTGGAACCAATGGGCCCCGATGCATTTGGGGTCGGCCAGCGCGCTTTTGACATAGTTCTGGTAGGCACGCCCCCGGCCTTCCTGGTCCGACACGCCGACCAGTCCACTATCAAATACCCCGCGGTCGGTGGCACCAAAGTGGAATTCGCCCACGATGTAGGGTTTGTCGATGTCGTTCAAAACCACTCATTCACCCGGATCGATCGTCAGGCGGTAGACATTGAA
>JBMOHI010000568.1:0-1903 GCA_049317925.1 Terrimicrobiaceae bacterium | reverse complement strand
GATGCCGGATTTTCCCATGCCCTCCTCATGGACGCCGACGGACAGCATCCTGCCGGCAAAGTCGATGAGTTCATGAGCCTCTCAGCCCGGAATCCGCAGGCCATGATTTTGGGCGAACCCGTTTTCGGACCCGACGCCCCGCCCGAGCGCGTCAAAGGCCGCCGCATCGGCAATGGCTTCGCCAACCTTGAGACCCTGGGCGGTGGCATTCACGATTCGCTCTTCGGTTTCCGGCTCTATCCCCTCGAGCCTGCGGTCCGCATCATGGAATCCATCCGCACGGCCCGGCGCTTTGATTTCGACACCGAACTGGCGGTGCGGCTCTACTGGGAAGGCGTCCAGCCCATCAACCGGCCGGTGCCCGTTTTGTACCCGCCGCGCGAGAAGGGCGGCGTCACCCATTTCCACTACCTGCGCGACAACCTTCTCCTCGCCGGAACGCATCTGCGTCTGTGTCTGTCATTGCTGCCCCGTCTCTGGCCCGTTTGGAAACTGCGGCGGCATCGGCTGGACACGCCCTCTCCATAATGGGGGGAAACGCTTCGTCGTTTCCGTCGCAAAAAATGAGCAGCGACGAAGCGTTGCCCTCCACTTTCCGCCAAGCTCAGGCGCGGAGGATCACATCGCCTTCGTAGCGGTCCTTGGCGGAGAATTTCACGGGACCGTGAACCTCCAATTTGCGGCAGTGAAGAAGGGAAGGCACACCGTCGGCGAGGGCGGCGTCAAGTTGGTCCACCAGTTTGAAATGGTCGGGGTCGAGGGTGATCTCGGGCGGAATGTCGTGGCGTTCGGGCGCGAGAATGGCGCGGCCGTCGGGGGTGATGACGTAGGCGTCGGAACGCAGGGCGAGCAGGTCGGACGTCGTCTTGACCGGGGCGAAGCGGGTGCGCGGGACGACCACGGCCCCGGCGTCGTCGTAGCATTCGATCGCGGCGCCCATGGCGGTTTCGAGCTGATAAACGGCGGGGGATTTTTTGTCGCGGGGATCGACGGTTTTTTTGTTGCGAATGACCGGCAACGGCAGGAGGCCACCGTTTTTTTCCAGGGCGGCGGCGAGGTGGTCGAGGCGGAGCCAGAGGTTGTTGGTGTTGAAGTACCGGTGGCGGGTGATGTCCTGAAAGGCGTCGAGGTCGGAGTCGGGACATTGGGCGGATTCGCGCAGGAGGAGGCGTCCGTCCACAGCGCGGATGGCGAGGTGGCCTCCTTTGCGGTCGGCGGCGGTGCGGGCGGTGACCTCCATGACGAAAGGTTTTCCGGAGGCGGCAAACCACCGGAGCAGGGCGGGATCGAGCGTGGCACCGAGGTTGTCGGCGTTGCTGACGAAGAGATAGAGAAAGCCTTCATCGAGCAGGCGATGGAGGAGTCCCGAGCCCAGGATGGCAGGATAGAGATCGCCGTGGCCCGGCGGACACCATTCCATTTCGGGGTCGGCCGGCCATTCGACGGGAGTGAGGCTGGCAGCGTCAATTTTGGGGACTTTGTTTTGCAGGAGTTCCAAGTTCTGCGGATCGCCGAGAGCGCTGTAACGGGCGAGGTGCGCAAGCGTATCGGCGCTGGTGCTGAAGCTGTTCATCAGCAGAAAGCGGAGGTCGGAGCCGGTGGCTTTGCGCACAGCCAGGACCTGGCGGACGATGAGATCGAGGAAGGTGTCGCCGTCGCGGACCGGCAGGAGGGATTTCGCCTTTTCGAGGCCCATCCCGGTGCCGAGGCCGCCGTTGAGCTTGAGCATGACGGTTTTGGCCAGCAGGGCGGAATCGCCTTCGTCGGCGGCCGTGGTGCAGATGTCTTCGTAATGAGGGAGATCGGCGGCGGGGAGGATGCTCTCCTCCGCAATCAGCCCGGTCTCATTGGCGGCGAGGAGTTGGAAGGAACGCTCGAAGGCGGCAATGGCGGCGGTGCTCAG
>JBMOHI010000567.1:0-1912 GCA_049317925.1 Terrimicrobiaceae bacterium | reverse complement strand
GGCATTCTCTCCGATTCTCCGAAAGATCCAATGAAGACATTTTCTGCAAAAGCTGCTGAAGTGCAGCGCGACTGGTGGGTAATTGACGCCGCCGACAAACACCTTGGCCATGTAGCGGTCCAGGCCGCCAACCTCTTGCGCGGCAAGGGCAAAAAGATTTTCACCTCCCACGTCGACACGGGCGATTTCGTCATTGTCATCAACGCGGGCAAGGTTCGCATCGGCGGCAAGAAGGACGTGCAGAAGACCTACATGAGTTTCTCCGGCTTCGTCGGCGGCCACAAGCACGAGACCTTCGGTGCCCGTTTGGAGCGTCGTCCCGAGCTATTGGTCGAACGGGCCGTCCGCGGCATGATTCCCCACAACCGTCTGGGAAGCTCCGTCTACCGCAAGCTTAAGGTTTACGGTGGCAGCGAACATCCCCACTCTGCGCAGAATCCCAAAAACGCCTGATTTATTCCATGTCTGATATCATCGCCACCGGTCGTCGTAAAACCTCCATCGCCCGCATCAAACTGCGGAAGGGCTCGGGAGTCTTCAAAATCAACGGAAAAGATTTCACCGACTATTTTCCCAGTCTTTCCATGCAGAACATCATTCTGCGCCCCTTGGAAATCGCCAACGCGGTCCAGGGCTTCGACGTGGACGCCAAGACCTCCGGCGGCGGCATCAACGGCCAGGCCGGTGCCCTCCGTCTCGCCATCAGCCGCGCCATTCTTCAGACCGACGAAAATCTCCGCACTCCTCTGCGCGACGAAGGACTCCTGACGCGTGACCCGCGGATGAAGGAACGCAAAAAGCCCGGCCAGCCCGGTGCTCGCAAGCGGTTCCAGTTCTCCAAGCGCTAATCCCTGCTGCCTTCAATGGCGCTCACCATTTCTCCGGAAGCCCGTTGGGTCTTCATCGGCGACAGCATCACCGACTGTGGGCGCCGCGAGTGCACGGAGCAAATCGGTGACGGTTACGTTCGCCTGATTCGCGACTGGCTCCGGGCGGCCCATCCCGCGGAGGCACCCCAAGTCATCAACAAGGGGATTTCCGGAAACAAGATCACTGATCTTCAGGCCCGCTGGGATGAGGATGTCCTCGCCCTTCAACCGGACATGGTTTCTATCAAGATCGGCATCAACGATGTCTGGCACGGTCTGGGTTCGGAGCCCAACGGAACCCCTTTGGACCAGTTCCTTGAGGTTGGGGCGGATATCTTGCAGAGGCTGAAGGGCGCTATCCCCGCAGCAAAAATCGTCCTGTGTGAACCGAGCGTCATCTGGCCTCCCGCCCCGGAGGTGGGCAACGAACGCCTCCAGCCCTATATTGATGCCATTCGCGCACTTGGGGTCCAGTTCGGAGTCGAGCAGGTGGTGCCGCTGCACGCGGCCTTTGTGCAAAGCCGGGAAGCGCGACCCGATATCGACTGGGCTCCGGATGGAGTGCATCCGAGTTCCTCCGGCCACATGCTCATCGCCCGAACCTGGCTGGCGCAGCTCGGATTGATCTGATTTTTAGCTAATTTAATATTTTCTATAAAGAATGAAAAACTATCTCTATATTGCTATATTTATTGGTTTTATGGGTATTTCACATAGTGCGGATCCAGTGGAATTCACGGTGGGAGCATTTACCTTCGAGCGCCCGTCCGGATGGGGTTGGGTGGTTCCTTCATCGTCCATGCGCAAGGCCCAGTTGGCAGTCCCAGGGGTCGGTGAAGCCGCGCCCGGTGAGGTCACTTTCTTTCATTTTGGCGCCGGTCAGGGAGGCGGGGTGCAGGCCAATGTCAGCCGCTGGCTGGGGCAATTTCAGGACGGAACATCGGACAGCAGGACGGAGTCTGTCGGAAAGACCGCGGTGACCTTCGTCAAGGCGGCGGGAACCTTTTCCAGCGGAATGCCCGGAGGTCCGACCACGCCGTTGA
>JBMOHI010000566.1:0-1919 GCA_049317925.1 Terrimicrobiaceae bacterium | reverse complement strand
CCCACCGGCGGCGCGGGCAAAAGCTTTGCCGGCCTGACGGTGGATCAGTTCCAGCGCCGCACCAGCGTGGTCATGTTCGACAAACCGTCCCTGCAAGCCTCGTTGGCCACAATCGAAACCTTCAGCACCATCGAAGGTCTCGACGCCCATGGCCGTTCGGCTGCGATTCGTTTGGGATCACCGAAGAAGACGAAGGGAACGAAGAAATCTTAAGCCATTTGGTTTCCATCGTTTCCTTCTGTTGATGTTTTCTCCGCGTGATCTGGAAGCTTAAGAACCGCTCAATCGATCTGACTCACGGGGGCCTGATCATGGGCATCCTTAATGTCACGCCGGATTCGTTTTCTGATGGCGGCAGCTTTTTTGACCGCGAGGCCGCCACGGCGCACGGCTTGCAACTGGCAGCGGAGGGCGCGGACATCATCGACGTCGGCGGGGAATCCACCCGCCCGGGCGCGGAAGCCGTGGACGAGGCGGAAGAGTTGCGCCGGGTGATTCCCGTCCTGCGCGCCATCCGCGAGCGGAGCGACGTGTTGCTTTCGATCGACACCTCCAAGGCCTCTGTGGCGGAGGAGGCCGTCCGGGCCGGTGCGGACATCATTAACGACGTGACCGCGCTGCAAGGCGACCCGCGCATGGAGGAGGTGGCGCGGCAGTCCGGAGCCGGAGTCGTACTCATGCACATGCAGGGCCGGCCGCGAACGATGCAAGAGGCTCCCCACTATGACGATGTCGTGGGCGAAGTGGCTGAATTTCTTCGACAGCGCATGGCCTCCGTCCTAGCCTCGGGCATGGCCGCGGAAAGCATCGCTCTCGATCCGGGCATCGGCTTCGGCAAAAAGCCCGCGCACAATCTCGCCCTCCTGCACTCGCTGGGGAGATTCACCGCGTTGGCGCGTCCGCTCCTTGTCGGCGTCTCGCGCAAATCGTTCCTCGCCCCGCTGGCCGACGCCAAAATCCTGGATGACCGCTTCTGGCCCGGCGTGGCCCTGACCAGTTTCTGCCGTGAAAAGGGCGCGCGTGTTTTCCGCGTTCACGAGCCCCGCCCACACCGCGAGGCTCTGCGCATGACCGAGGCCATCATTGGCCGGCAACCAATGACCATTGACCAATGACTTTCGAAACCATCAGCCAATTCATCGCGATGCACTGGCGCACGCCGGTCGAGATCGGCATTCTCGCCGTGGTCCTGTATTACATTTACCTGTATTTGCGGGGCACCCATGGCGCCCGCATCCTCATCGGACTGGCCCTGATTTTTCTCACGCTCACCTTCATCTCGACGCTTTTTGATCTGGCGGTCATCGGATGGATTTTGCGCAGCCTCTCGGTCTTTCTGGCCATCGCGCTGGTGGTCATCTTTCAGCCGGAACTCCGCCGGGCCCTGACCGATCTGGGCAGTCATCCGTTTTTCACCTCGGCCTTTGAAAAACGCGAAACCATCGAGGAAATCACCGACACGGTTTTTGAAATCGCCAGCAAGGGTTTTGGCGCGCTCATCGCGGTGGAGCGGGAGATCAGTCTGAAGCAATTTATCGAAACCGGCGTGAGCCTGGATGCCGATTATTCGAAGGAACTCGTGCTGACGGTTTTTCAACCCAAGACCGTCCTGCACGACGGCGGCCTCGTCGTGCGCAATGACCGCATCGTGGCGGCGGCCTGTATTTTTCCGCTGACCCAAAGGGAGGATCTCGACCGCAACCTCGGCCTGCGCCATCGCGCCGCGCTGGGATTAAGCGAGGAATCTGATGCGCTGGCCGTGGTCGTTTCGGAGGAAACCGGGCAAGTTTCCATTTGTCACAATGGCATTCTGGAGCGCAACCTCAGCCTCGACAAATTCCGCCGCCGCCTCAGCCAGCTTCTCCTGCACAATGACGATCAAACAGATTCTGACCAACAACTGGGGACCGAAGCTCGTG
>JBMOHI010000565.1:0-1920 GCA_049317925.1 Terrimicrobiaceae bacterium | reverse complement strand
CCGGCGGCCCGCGCCTGGGTGATCCAGCGCCGGGCTCCGTCGAGTCCGCCCGCCTTGAGCAATTTGACGTTCACCCCGTCGGCCAGACCGCGCAAAGCCGCCAGGTCTTTGTCGCTTTGCACGGATTCGTCGGCAATCAGCGGGGGGATCGGCGTGCTTCCCAATAATCTCCGGAGTTCGGCCCACTGTCCGAGTTCGATCCCGACCGGCTGCTCGACATAGTCCACAGCCAGACGGGGAATGATCCTCGCCGCCTCCGCGGGCGACCAACCGGCATTGGCATCCACACTGAGTCGGAGATCCGGATTTTCGGCGAGAACCAGCCGGACACACCTTTCATCCCACTCGAGATCGCCGCTCCCGGATTTCAACTTGAAATAGCGCGAGCCCGCCGCGCGTCCTTCTTGAATCATTTCACCCAGTTCCTTCTCGTCGGCCGGAATGGAGATCGTTCGGGCACACCGCGGAATGTGCAGGGGATTCAGGTCCCACGCCTGCCACAAGGGCTTTCCGGACCGCTGACCCCATAAGTCCCGCAAGGCGATCTGCAAGGCAGTCCTGGCGGCAGCAGCGTCGGGAGGAGCCTGGGGAATCCGGCAAGCATCACCATCAGCCGGCAACGTGCTGACCTGCACATTTGCCAACCAGTCCAGGCAGGCGACGGCCTGCGAGGGGTAATAAGGGGGCAGGGCCCCTTCGCCGTGGCCTTGCAAACCATCGGCTGTGAGATGAACGAGAATGGTCTCGCGCGTGTCGCTCGACCCGTGCGCAATGCGAAAGGGACGACGGAGCCGGATGGTGAATCTCTCCGCGCGCAGGTTCATTTCCGGAAAAATGTGGGATACGGGCTCTCCTATCCCCGGATATCACGGGCGCATGGGGCTGCGCCCCTCCATCCCAGAAATCAGGCTTTGGCGGGCTTCAACGCGCGGTTGAAGACACCCTTTTTGCGGTCAGCGCTGTTTTTATGAATCACGCCACGCTTGGCCGCCTTATCGAGGGCAGAGGAGACTTTTTGGAACTCCGCCTTGGCTTCGTCGAGCTTGCCGGCCGCGAGGGCGGCGTGGAGTTTTTTCTGTCCCGATTTGAGCGCGCTGATGACGCTGGCGTTGCGGGCGTGGAGACGCTCGCTTTGACGGGCGCGTTTTGCTGCGGATTTGATGTTGGCCATGGAAAATTTTTGGGTTGGAGGTTGGGTTGTGCGGGATAGGTTTTGGTGCCAGAGGAGGGATTTGAACCCCCGACCAAGGGCTTATGAGTCCCCTGCTCTACCACTGAGCTACCCTGGCAAAGGACTGGACAAGGTAAACGGATCGCGCCGCAGGGCAAGCCACATTTTTGTCCGGCAATTTTCAAAAAGCCGCAAATACCGATTGCGATTCACCGCAGAACGTAAATACAGTGTAAATGACCATGCTGTTGCTTCCCCCATCATCGCGCCGCTTTGTCCAGGCCGTGCTCTCCTCTTTCATTTTTTTCACAGTGAGCGTCGCGCGCAGCCAGCAAGCCGATGGCTTTACGGTTCAGGAACGGCCCGGCATCATCATCGTCAAACCCCAGCCTTGGTCGAGGGAAAGCGACGCCACGGTGTTTGAGTTCCAAGCCTTCATCGACCGCACCGCCAGCGGATCGGCCGGGGCGGGATATTTCGAATTCCGCACCAAACAAGGCGACAAACGGCAAATTCCGACCTCCCGCGTGGTGAAGCTGATCGTCTACCCGGACCCCCAACTCGTCCGCGAGGTCACCAAAACGGAGGAACGTCAGGTGCTGCAAAACAGCATAAATGACATCAAGGCCGTCATCACAAAATTCCCCGCCACCCGCACCTATGTCGAACCGTCGCTCAAGAAAATCGAGGGTGAGGCAGCCATGTATGACGCCGGCAAGGTCAAGTTCGACGGAGCCTGGATCTCGCGG
>JBMOHI010000564.1:0-1923 GCA_049317925.1 Terrimicrobiaceae bacterium | reverse complement strand
GAACGACGAGCAGGTATTGATGACTCTGCATGGCGGCCTCGAAGATGAGGAACTTGCCAAGGAATCCGACCGTGAAAGGCAGCCCGGCCAGCGAGAGCATGGCAATCAACAATCCCAGGGCCAGAACCGGCGAACGGCGGCCCAGTCCGTTGAAATCTGAGATATCGTCGCCACCGGTGACGCGTCCGACCTGCACAAGCACGAGAAACGCGAGGAAGGTCATGAGCAGATAACCACCCAGATAGAAACTCACAGCCGGCCCGGAGGCATCCGCACCCACACTGGCCACGCCGACGAGCAGATAGCCGGCATGGGCGATGCTGGAGTAGGCCAGCAGGCGTTTGAGGTTGATTTGCGGGAGGGCGGCCAGGTTTCCGTAAATGAGGGTGAGGGCGGCGAGCACGGTCAGGACGGCGACAATTTTGTGCTCCAGGGCGGGAATGATGAGGAAGGGCTCGATCACGCGCATGAGCACGACGAAGCCCGCCGCTTTGGAGGCGACGGAGAGGAAGGCGGTCACCGGCGTTGGTGCGCCCTGATAAACGTCGGGCACCCAGAATTGGAAGGGCACCGCCGCGACTTTGAAGCCGACCGCGACCAGAATGAGACCAAGACCAAACATGAGCGCGACCTGGTAGCCCTGCGGCACAATGGGAAGAACCTCACGAATACCGTCCAGCGAAGTGTGACCGGTCAAGCCGATGACCCAGGTGATGCCATAAACGAGGAAGCCGGTGGAGAGGGCGCCAAGGATGAGGTACTTCACCCCGGCCTCGAGGCTGAGCAGATTTTTGCGCATGCTGGCCACCAGCACGTAGAGGCACATGGTCAGAAGCTCGAGGGAGACGAAGATCATGATGAAATCCGCCGCCGAAACCAGCCACATCAATCCCGCGCAGGCGAAAATGGGCAGGATGTAAAACTCCCCGAGTCCGGCACCCGGACGGCCGGCGGGGATGTATTCCTGATAGACCTTCGAGTAATCCAGCGCCAAAGCGAGAGTCAGGATGGTCGAAAGCAGCATGAAGCGCTTGAAGAAGATCGCGATGGGATCGCTGACATAAAATCCCGGCGGAAACACTCCGTCAGGCAGGCCGGGAAAGAACGAAAACCCTAAGAGAATCGCGAGACCGGCGATTCCCGCCCAGGCGATGTAGCGTTTGTCGGTCTTGGTAAACGAGTCCAGCAGCAGCAGGAAAATGCCGAGGAAAACCACCCTGAATTCCGGAGAAAGTAGAAACGCTGTCATGGCCGGATCAAAGCAGGCGAGATAAGGTGGATCAGCAGTTGCGGATAGAAGCCCACCACCAGCAGAAGCAGGATGAGGCCGACCACGCAGAGTTTCGGCAGCGGGGCGATATCGGTCAGGGATTTCCAGCGGTCAGCGAGCGGACCCAGAAAAATCCGGCGATAGGCGCGGAGCATATACACAGCGGAAATGACGACGCCCCAAACGGCGATGACGGTGGCAATCTGGAAATCGTTGAAACGATCGTGAGCCGGCACTCCGGCGGAGAAGGCCCCGAAGAAGACCATCAGTTCGCCCGCGAAGTTGGCAAATCCCGGCAGTCCAATCGAGGCCATCACGGCGAAGCCAAAGAGCAGGCCGAAGGTCGGGATGGACTTGGCCAGGCCGCCCAGTTCGCTGAAATCGAGTGTCCCGGTGCGTTCGCGCAGTTCGCCGGAGAGAGCAAAGAGGGCGGCAATGGAAAGACCATGGGCGATGAGCATGAAGGCCGCGCCGGTCAGGCCGATCTCATTCCAGGCAACGATGCCGAGGAAAATGTAGCCCATGTGCATGACGCTCGAATAGCCCAGCATGAGATCCAGTTTGCGCTGCGAGATGGTGACGAGTCCGACGTAGAGGATGTTGCCCAGCAGCAGAACGAGCAACAGGGTGTTGAAGGGTCCGGCGATGTGCGG
>JBMOHI010000563.1:0-1925 GCA_049317925.1 Terrimicrobiaceae bacterium | reverse complement strand
CGACATCGCCATCGCTTCCGACATTCAAAAGGAGCTGCTCTCCCGCGCCATCCCGGCGGAGATTCCCGGGGCAGCATTTGCCGCCCACAACCGCGCCGCCTCAAACGTGGGGGGCGATTTTTACAACGTCTTCGTCAAGAGCCCCTATGAGATTTACTTCGCCATTGGAGACGTTTCCGGCAAGGGCATCGCCGCCTCGCTCCTCATGGCCCAGACACTCAGCGCGATGCAATTCGTCTTCGCCGCCACCACCAGCCCGGCCGATGCCATGGCCAAACTGAATACCACGCTGAACGACCGCATCGTGCGCGGGATGTTTGTCACGATGCTCATTGGCCGCGTGACTCCGGGAGGGCGGATCGAACTGGCCAGCGCCGGACACTGCAAGCCGGTGCTCCTCCGGGCCGATGGCTCGACCATGGAGATTGAAACGGAAGGCGCCCTGCCGCTCGGCATCATGCCCAAAATCGCCTACCGTCAGGGCAAGGTGGAAATGACGCCTGGCGACTGGCTTATCTGCTACACGGACGGGTTATCCGAATCACGCAATCACCACGACGAATCGTTCTTCGAGGCTAAGATCGCCTCTTCGCTGGCCCGGCAGAAGTTCACCTCGCCTCACTACATTGTGGACCGTTTATTGGAGGAGGAACGAACCCATCGCGGGTCAGGCAGCCAGTTGGATGATCTGACCATTCTGGTCGGAGGCATGACATGAAGCAGAAGCTGAACTTCACCAGCGATTCCTGCAACCTTGCGGGAGTGCGTCAGTCGGCGAGGGACTTCCTCGCCCGATGCGGCTTGGAAGAATGCCAGACCGAGCTTCTCGTGCTGGCGATTGACGAAGCCTGCACCAACATTATCCGTCACGCCTACGGCCTCGAAGGCAAACCCATCCGCTTGGAAATGGCCAGGCTCCGCGACCGCGTGCGCTTCACCTTGCGGGACTACGGCCGCTCCTGCGACCTCAAGCGCATCCGCAGCCGCGAACTCGAGGATATCCGGCCCGGCGGCGTGGGGGTGCACATTATCCGGCAGGCTTTCGATTACGTGAAATACGAGCCCTGCGCACGGGGCACCAAACTCATCATGGAGAAACGACTGGCCGACAATCCGCAGGTTTTTTCCGCAGATTCCTGACGCAGGAGGGTTGTGGCCCGTCCCAACCGAAATCCGCGTTACAACTCCACCCGGCCGGGCACCAGACCCAACGGAAGCGGATCGGGCCGCGACATGGTGCTATTCATTTCCACATGACGCTCGGTTTCCGACGCATCAATGATGGAGTGCATGATATCCAGCACGTGGTAAGCCACGCGGTCGTTGGCCCGGTGCTCGCGACCGTGGGCGATAGCGGCGGCCATGTCGCTCACGCCGATCCCGCGGCTGTTTTCCGCGTAACCAAACTCCAACGGCACCTCACGCCACTCCTCCTCGCCCCTGCGGCGTAGCAAAACAGGGCCGCCGAAGGTGTTGGGATCCGGCACCGCCAGGGTTCCCTCAGAACCATAAATCTCAATATTCGGCATCCGATGCGCACTCACATCGAAACTGGTGGTTAGCGTCACGACCGGACCGGATTCGAAATCCAGCACGCCCGCAACGTGCGTGGGCACATCCACCTCGATAATCTGACCCGCCAGCGGCTGGCTGGTGATTTCCCGCTTCTTGTAGCTGATCCGGGCCGACCCGGTCACCCGCCGCACGGGTCCCAACAAGGTCGTGAACGCCGTAAGGTAATACGGACCCATATCAAACAGCGGTCCGGCCCCCTTTTTGTAAAAGAATTCCGGATTCGGGTGCCACATCTCAATGCCGCGGCTCAACATGAAACCCGCCCCCCCGATGGGCTCGCCAATGGCGCCGTCATCAATCAGCTTGCGGCAGGTTTGCAGGCCGCCCCCGAGAAAAGTGTCCGGCGCACA
>JBMOHI010000562.1:0-1928 GCA_049317925.1 Terrimicrobiaceae bacterium | reverse complement strand
AGTCCTTCAAGGAGGCGTCCTTGCCGTCGGCGGTTTTGAAGGGGATGTCTTGCAGGGGAGTCGCGAAGGTCATGGTCGACACAGTAAACAGCGCGGAAACGGCGAGGGCGAAGGATTTCACGGGGGAAGTCGTCCTCCGCAACGAACGGCTTGTCAAGCGGCAGATGCCCCGGCCGCACCAGGCCGGCGAATCTGGGTCGTGCCGCAGAGCCGTTTGGTAAGATCAACCGGATCGCCGATGCCGACTTCCGCGGGATCAACCTGATACGACCAGACCTCGAAGTGCGTCAGGGCAGCCTGACCATAAACGGTGGTGAAGGCGCAATTCACCGCATCGTACCCGGCGGACATACGGACACGGCCGATGCGCGGGAAACGATATCGGGCATCGAAGACCTGCCAGCGTCCGCCCATCCAGACCTCGAAGTAGGCATGGAAATCATTCGGCACGCCCGGATCCTGAAATGCGATGTCCGGCACATACCCGCTGACATAACGCGCGGGCAGATTGAAACTGCGGCACAGCGCGACGGCGGTGTGGGCCAGATCGCGGCAGACACCATAGCGGCGCTCGATCACATCATGCGCGGAGATATTCGGGCTGCCGGAGAGGGTGCGGTATTCGATGTTTTGGTTCAGCCAGTCGCAGATGCCGCGCACGCGGGCCAGTCCGTGCGGAAGATGGCCGAAGTTTTTCCAGGCAAAATTGAGCAACTTGTCCGTGTCGCAATAGCGCGTGGGCAGCGTGTAGCGCAGAATGGAAGCGGGAAGTTCGTGCGGCGGAATCGGTTCGTCGATCCAGGCAAAATCCTCGGTGAGGCTCGGCACCATCACGATGGCATCGTACCGCAGCACATTGCGTCCGGGTTTCATTACCAGCCGATAGACAATGTTGAGATGGTCATCCTCGAATTCGGTCGCCGCCAGCTCGGGTTCGAACTGCATGCTCTCCTGCCGGATGGATTGGTAGGCGTCCTGGCGCGGCTTGAAGGTGACCAAGGCCGGGGTGGGCGCGCTGGTTTCGTAAACGAGCTCGCAGCCGACGCGAACGGCCAGATCAAGGGCGGGGGCCGTCAGCGGAGTTGGGCTGTTCATGATTGGTGTTCTGTGCGAGAGTCCCGGCTTCCGGCACGACTGCACCTTCGTTCGCTTGGCGGTCGGCGCAATGATTAAACCATGAATCTCACCACGTATTGCGAACAACAGCTTCCCGAAACGCTGGACATCCTGCGGCAAATGGTCGCGATCAACAGCTTCACCGAAAACGCCGCCGGGGTGAACTGGCTGGGCGAACTCACCGCTAGTGTGTTCGCACCCCTTGGGTTCAGCGCGACGTTTTTTCCCGGTGCTCTGCCCGGCTACGGACGCCACCTCATGCTCAAGCGTCCGCAGCGCGCCGGTGCGCCCACGGTCGCGCTGATCTCCCATCTCGACACCGTTTTTCCCGAGGAGGAGGAACGCCGCAACGCCTTCGTCTGGCGACCCGAGGGCACCCGCATTTACGGACCGGGAACGAACGACATCAAAGGCGGCACCGCCCTCATCCACCTTACCCTGTCCGCCCTGCGGCACTCCCACCCCGCCGCTTTTGAAAACACAAACTGGGTCATTTTGCTCAACTCCAGCGAGGAAACGCTCTCGGGTCATTTCGGCGAATTGTGTCGCGCCGAACTCCCTGCGGACACGCTGGCCTGCCTGCTCTTCGAGGCCGACGGCGCGGATGATGAAAACTTCGCCCTCGTCGCCGCCCGCAAAGGCCGCGCCACCTTCCGCGTCGAAGTAGAAGGCCACGGTGCCCATGCCGGGAGCAAGCATCAACGCGGCGTCAACGCCATCGCCCAACTCGCCCTCACGCTCACCCAGCTTCATGGCCTGACCGATTATGACGCCGGACTGACCGTGAACATCGGTTCCTGCCAGGGCGGCAC
>JBMOHI010000561.1:0-1928 GCA_049317925.1 Terrimicrobiaceae bacterium | reverse complement strand
TTGAACCAGGCGTTTGCCGAGGAAATCGAACGCGACCCGAATGTCGTCCTTATCGGCGAGGAAGTCGCCCAATATGACGGGGCCTACAAAGTGACCCGCGGCCTCTGGAAAAAATTCGGCGACAAGCGCGTGGTGGACACCCCCATCAGCGAAGCGGCTTTCATTGGCATGGGCGTCGGTGCTTCCATGCTCGGACTCCGCCCCGTGATGGAACTCATGTTCTGGAGTTTCGCCACCGTGGCCTACGATCAGATCGTCAACAACGCCGGCCAGATCCGTTACATGAGCGGCGGCCTCATCAATTGCCCCATCGTCATCCGCGGCCCCGCCAACGGCGGAACCAACGTTGGCGCGACCCACTCCCACACTCCAGAAAACTGGCTCGCCGCCATTCCCGGACTCAAGGTCGTCAGCGCCGCCACGGCCTACGATGCCAAGGGCCTGATGAAAACCGCCATCCGCGATAACGATCCCGTTATGTTCATGGAGAACACCCTCCTCTACGGCGAAAAATGCGAGGTGCCCGAAGAGGAATATCTCATCCCGCTGGGCGTCGCCGATATCAAACGCGTGGGCACGGATGTCACCTTGGTCTCCCATGGGCGCGCCGTTCTCACCGCCCTCAAAGCCGCGGAGATTCTTGCCGCCGAGCATGACATCAGTTGCGAAGTGGTGGACCTGCGCTCGATCCGTCCGCTTGACGAAGAAACCGTTCTCGCCTCGGTCCGCAAAACCCACCGCGCCGTGCTGGTGGATGAAAACAAACCCTTCTGCGGCGTTTCCGCCCAGATCTCCTCGATGATCATGGAACAGGCCTTCGACGACCTCGATGCGCCGGTGGGCCGCGTCTGCTCCCTTGATGCCCCCGCCATTTACTCGCCGGCCGTGGAACCCTTCCAGCTCCCGACCCCGGACCGCATCATCAGGAAGGTGAAAGAGATTTGCTGAAGCAAATCCAATGACGAATTCCGAATGACGGAGGCCGAAGGAAGAATCCAAACCTCAAGTCCCCCGGCACCACGCGCCTTTTCCATTCGTCATTGCCAATCCCCTTCGGTATTCGTCATTAGAAGTTAGACATTTTTCACCATGCCAGCCATCACCATGCCCAAACTGAGCGACACGATGACCGAGGGGACCATCGCGCGCTGGAAGAAAAAGAAGGGGGACACCATCGAAGCTGGTGACATCCTGGCCGAAATCGAAACCGACAAGGCGACGATGGAGATGGAGTGTTTCGATGATGGTGTGCTCACCGAGATTTTCGTTCCCGATGGCGGCAAGGCTCCCGTGGGCGCAAAGATCGCCTTGGTCCTGGCAGAAGGCGAATCCGCCGAAAGTGCCGCCGAAGCTCCCGCCAAGCCGGAGAAGGCTGCGGAAGCCAAACCCGAATCCAAGGAAAAATCCGCCGCTCCCGGCGCTCCTGCCGCGGGTTCGCGCGTGAAAGCCTCGCCCCTGGCGAAAAAAATCGCCGCCGAGCGGGGCGTCAGCCTCGAAGGCATCGCCGGCACCGGCCCGGGCAACCGCGTGGTCGCAAAGGACGTTCCCGCCAAGGGAGCCGCTCCGACCGCCGCCGCCAGCGCCCCGGCTGCGCCCAAGATCGAGGCCAAAGCCGCAGGCGAAGGCGACAAAACGGTCCCCCTTTCCAACATGCGCCGCACGATCGCTGACCGCCTGGTGGCCAGCAAACAGCAGAACCCGCATTTCTATCTTTCCATCGAAGTGGACGCAGGTGCCCTTACGCGCCTGCGCAAGGAGCTCAACGCTTCCAACGAAGCGGCCGGTCTGCCGAAGCTTACAGTCAACGATTTCGTCCTGCTCGCTGTCGGACGTGCCGCCGCCCAGCATCCCTACATCAACGCCTCCTGGGGCGGCGATTCCATCATCCAATACGGCGCAGTGAACATCTCCGTGGCCGTGGCGGTGGA